>NZ_KE148494.1:10541-24619 GCF_000410615.1 Novosphingobium sp. B-7
GTGCCGTTCGTGCTCGGCCTTAACGGCAACGCGCTGACCATGCGGCCTGACCTTGCCCGCCGCCTGACAGCGCCCGGCCAGCTCGCCGATCCGGTTAGAGCTGGCGCCGCGCTCCGACTGGTGGCGCAAGAGCGCATCGCGGCGGGTGACCGCTTGCGCTTCGGCGTCGTGCACCGCCATTCGACACACAACCACATGCTGCGCTACTGGCTGGCAGCCAGCGGCATCCGCCCTGACCACGATGTCGAGATAACCACTGTGGCACCGCCCTTCTGTGCTGATGCGCTGGATGCCGGCGAAGTCGATGCGATCTGCGTGGGCGAACCCTGGAACAGCGTGGCTGTCGAACGCGGCGCGGGCGAGATCGTCATGGTCACCGCGCAGATCTGGCGGCGCGGGGTCGAGAAAGTCCTGACGATGAAGGAGCGGCTGGTCGACCAACGCCGCGACGATGTCGAGGCGCTGGTCCGCGCGCTGATCCGTGCCGCGCGCCATTTCGTCGATCCGGCCAACTGGGACGCCAACGCCGCGATTCTGGCCCGGCCGGAATACCTCGACGGCAGCGCCGCACTGATCCACCGCGCGATTTCGGACCAGCTGATGCTGGCAAAGGGAGGCGCGATCGTGCCCTTCCCCGATTTCATGTTCCAGTATCGCGAGGCGGCAAACTTTCCGTGGGTCAGCCAGGCCGAGTGGCTCTACACCCAGATGGTACGCTGGGAACACGGCGCGATCGTGCCCGAAGAAGCGCGCAAGGCGGCCCGCGTGTTCCGCCCCGATGTCTACCGTAGCGCGCTGGTCGGCAGCGCCGAACCGCTGCCGGGGGCAAGTTCGAAGGTCGAAGGAAGCCTTGCCGGGACCACCGTCGTCGGCACGCAGCAGGGGCGGATGACACTGGAAAGCAACCGTTTCTTCGATGGCGGGGTGTTCGATCCGGCCGATCTTGCAGGCTACCTTGCCCCCCTGCCGTAAGATCGATTTCATGCTGCGTCGCAAAAAGCGCTTTACCTCGCAGGGGCGAATCGCTTAGCCTTGGGCTGCACGATGGCCGTGTCCCGACGAGGGGGCGCACCGCAGGCCAGCCGTGCACAGCATCAACAACGCGTGGCAACGTCGCCGCCCGATCTGGCCCTTCCGGCCAAGTCGAGGCGGCTTTTTTGTGTTGCGCGTCGGCAGGAGCCAACCCGGCGTGGGCAGCAAGGAGCGATCAGCGCAGCAGCAGCGAGGCGACCAGCGCGGCCGCCAGCAGCGCGCTGGTGCCCTTCCAGAACATCGCCGGATCGCGTTCGATCAGCGGCCGGCGACGGGCGGCGGCAAGGCCCAGCGCGCCGCCGCTTTCGAGCGCGCGGAGCAGTTCCACCACATCGCCAAAGCGGTCCTCGCGCCGGGGCGCGATGGCGGTCAGGATCGCGGCATCGAGCCAGCTCGGGATTTCCGGGCGATGGCGCGAAGGCGCCGGCGCGATGCCAAAGCGTGGGCGCTGGAACGCCTCCTGCTCGCCATAGGGCCACTTGCCGGTGAACCAGCGGTAGAGCGTGACGCCCAGCGCGAACTGGTCGGTCAGCGCATCGCCCGCGTTGCCGTCGAACTGTTCGGGCGCCATGAAACCCGGCGTTCCCGGAATCTCGTCGGGATGGAAATCCTCGACACGCGGCAGCCGCGCGACGCCAAGGTCGATCAGCTTCACGCCGCCGTCACCGGTCAGCATGACGTTGTCGGGCTTCACGTCGCGGTGGACGACTTCGAGCTTGTGCAGCGCGGCAAGCCCGCGCACCAGCCCGATCGCCGCCTGCCGCGCCTCTTCGAGCGGCGGATTTCCGCGCTCCAGCCGCGCATCCATGCTCTCGCCTGCCAGCAGCGGCAGCACGGAATAGAGCCCGCTCTGCCGTTCGGGCCGCACCGGGCGCGCCGCCAGCACGAAGGGGCTAGCCACCCGGCGCGAAAGCAGCAATTCGCGAGCGAAGGCCAGCCGCAGCGCATGGTCGGACAGGATCTCGCGGCGGGGGAACTTGAGCACCACCCGCTCGCCGTCCTCCTCGTCCGTGGCGACAAGCAGCACGGCGTGGCGGCCTTCGCTCAAGGCCCGCTCGATGCGGAATCCGTCGATGGTCTCGCCAACGCCCGCCGGGGGGACGAAAGGCAGCCCGGAGACTTCGGCGAGGATGCCGTCGTGATCGGGCGCGGGCAGGCGCACCACGTCGAGTACCAGCGCGGTTGCATTGTCGCGGCCACCGGCGGCGAGCGCCGCTTCGACCAGCCGCTGCGCCGTTGCCTCGGCACTCGCATCCTCACCGATAATCGCGGCGAGGCGGGCTGCCGAAAGCACCGCGTGCACGCCGTCGGTGGTGAGCAGCAGCCGGTCGCGTTCGGCAAGTTCCAGCGTGCAGTGATCGAGCCGCAGATCGGCCTCGAGCCCCAGCGCGCGGATCAGCACGTGATTGAGGTCGGGCTCGGGGCGGACGTGATCGGTGGTGAGGCAGGTCAGCCGGCCCCCGGCAAAGCGCCAGGCGCGGCTGTCACCGACATGCGCCACATGCACCTGGCGCCCGCGCAGGGTCATGGCGGTGAACGTGGTGCCGCTGTTGGCCATGCTCTCGCCCCGGCCCTGCACGTTGAGCCAGCGGTTATAGGCGCCCATTGCCTGCCCGATGGCGCGGGCCGGCCCCAGCGTTTCGGGCAGCGCGTAGAAGCCTTCGACCAGCGCGCGCACCGCAAGTTCTGCTGCGGCGCGGCCCTGCTTCCCGCCACTTACCCCATCGGCCACCGCGGCAACGATGCCGTGGCGGGCACGCTCGGTCGCGGTGCCAAGATGCACGCCGCCGAAGTCCTGGTTGTCGTCACGCGGCCCGGTCGCACTGAAAAATCCAGCCGCAACAACCAGTTCTCCACCGCTCCGCATGTTCGCTTCAGCCCCTTGCGCCCGGGCACGTCGCCCGCCCGCGTGAGGATCGTTCCAATCCACCACCCGTCAAGTGCAGAGAGGACCATCTATGGCCACGGTTGCCATGCCATCCGCTAAGCCCGCGCCGCAGGGCGCCACGACCAGCTTCTGGAAATCCGGCCACAGCCCCACGCTGCTCGCCGCGTTCCTTTATTTCGACATGGCCTTCATGGTCTGGGTCCTGCTCGGCCCGCTGGCGCCGATCATCTCGAAGGAGCTGGGACTGGACCCGGCCCAGAAGGGCATGATGGTCGCCATCCCGACGCTTGCGGGCGCGGTCATTCGCCTGATCAACGGTGTGCTGGTCGATCGTATCGGTCCCAAGCTGACCGGGACGATCAGCCAGATCGTGGTCATCGCCGGACTGTTCGTGGCCTGGCACTTCGGCATTTCCAGCTATCAGGCAACGCTTGCGCTTGGCGTGATCCTGGGCTTTGCGGGGGCGAGCTTTGCCGTGTCGCTGCCGCTCGCCAGCCGGTGGTATCCGCCCGAACATCAAGGCAAGGCCATGGGCATTGCCGGCATGGGCAATTCGGGCACCGTGTTCGCCTCACTGTTCGCTGCGCTGCTGGCCAAGGCCTATGGCTGGACCAATGTCTTCGGCTTTGCGCTGATCCCGCTGATCGCGGTTTTCGCCTTTTACCTGATCGCCGCCAAGGACAGCCCCGACCAGCCCGCGCCCAAGCCGCTTTCGGCTTACGCCTCGGTGCTCAGGGAGGCGGACGCCTGGTGGTTCATGCTGTTCTACTTCGTGACGTTCGGCGGCTTCGTCGGTCTGTCGAGCTCGCTGCCCACGTTCTATGCCGACAGCTTCGGCGTCACCCCGGTGATCGCCGGCTACTGCACCGCCGCCGCCGTCTTCATGGGCTCGCTGCTGCGCCCCATGGGCGGCGCGCTGGCCGACCGCTTCGGCGGTATCCGCACGCTCACCGCGGTCTACGTGGCCGCCGCCGTGCTGCTCGGCGTGATTGCCGTGGTCGCGACCAGCGGCCTTGCGATCGCGGTCGTGCTGTTCGTCGCTGTGATGGGCACGCTGGGCGTGGGCAACGGCGCCGTGTTCCAGCTGGTGCCGCAGCGCTTCCGCAAGGAGATCGGCGTGATGACTGGTCTGGTTGGCTTCGGCGGCGGCCTTGGCGGGTTCTACCTCGCAAGCTCGCTGGGCGCGATCAAGAAGGCCACCGGCAGCGCTTCGCTCGGCTTCATGATCTTCGCTGCACTGGCGATCGTCGCGCTGGCAGGGCTTACCGCGGTCAAGAGCCGCTGGCGGACCACTTGGGGTGCCGCCCTTTCGGGCGCCCGCATCTGACCTGAGCTGCCGGGTGACCGGGGCGGCACGCTACCGCCCTGGCCCCACAACATGAGGGAATTTCCAACCATGAAGACCATGCTTCTCGGCGCCGCTGCACTGGCAGCGCCGCTTGCCCTCGCGCAGCCCGCGCTTGCCGCGCCCAAGGCTTTCGGAGATCCGGTGCCGGTTACCGACACGCTGACCTTCGATCCCATGCTGGATGCACGCCTGCGCTGGGAAAACGTCGACACACCGACCAAGGACGCCGATGCCGTCACATTGCGCCTGCGCAGCGGCTTCGAACTGAAGCACGCGCCCTCGCATCTTTCCGTGCTGGCCGAAGCGGAAAGCACGCTGGAAATCGACAACCACTTCAACGGCCTGGCGTTCGTTCCCGACAAGGCGCGTCCGGACTACGCTATCGTGCCCGATGCGGCCAACGTCGAACTCAACCGCTTGCAGATCCAGTACCGTACCAGGCAGCTGGGGCTGACGGTGGGCCGCCAGCGCATCAACCTTGACGATCAGCGCTGGGTTGGCGGTGTGGCCTGGCGCCAGAACGAGCAGACCTTCGACGCCGTGCGCGGCGAAGCCACGATCGGCCCGGTCATGGCCGACGTGACCTATGCCAACAGCCAGCGCACGATTTACGGCCTCGATGCTGGCCCGCGCACGGCCTATGACGGGAACTTCTGGTTCCTTCAGGCGGGCGTGAAGCAGGGCTCGGTGACGCTCAAGGCTTTCTCATACCTGCTCGATTACGATACCAAGGAGCAGGTCGGGCCACTGGCCATTACGCTGGCCGACACCCAGACTTATGGCGTGCGCGCCACCGCCGCACTGCCGCTGGGCAAGAAAGCCAAGCTGAACCTGATCGGCAGTTATGCTCACCAGCAGGGCTGGAAGGATAACCCGGCCAAGTACGGCGCCGATTACGTGAACGCCGAAGCCGGGCTTGCCGCCTATGACTTCACCGCCACGGGTGGCTATGAAAAGCTCGGTTCCGACAAAGGGATCGCGCTGCAAACGCCGATGGCCACGCTGCACAAGTTCAACGGCTGGGCCGACCTGTTCCTGACGACCCCGAAGTCCGGCCTCGAAGATGTTTACGTCGGGCTCGCCAAGGCGTTTCCGAAGCTGCACGGGCTGAATGCCAACGTTACTTGGCACGATTTCCATTCGGACGTCGGCCACGTAAAGTTCGGCGAGGAATGGGACGCCAGCGTGGGCTTCAAGGTGCGCAAGGTGGCGCTGCTTGCCAAGTATGCCGATTACAAGGCCAAGGGCTTTGGTGTCGATACCACCAAGTTCTGGCTTGAGGCGGACTACGCTTTCTAAGCGCGGTTTCTGCGCGTTGCATGGGGCGGAACGCGGTTCGTCCAGGGGCCGCTTTCCGCTTTCCATTGCTGCAGCGCAAAAATGTTGCTTGCGCTCAACGCCCCGAATCGGTTAGCCTTTGCTTCGAAGGTACCAGCGCCACCCAATGAAGGGTGATAGAGCGCCACCTGAACCATCACCATTGCGTGGCATCGTCGCCGCCCAGACCTCCCTTCACCGGGATGCGTTCGGGCGGCTTTTTCGTGTTCACGCATCTGCCAGAGGGAAATCCCGTGAACACCCCGACGACAGTGCTAGACAAGCAAGCCCCCGCAACCGTCCCGGTTCGCGAACGGCTTGCGGTGATCGGCAACGGCATGGCCGGATGCCGCGCCGTGGAGGAAATCCTCGCCCGCGATCCAGACCGCTTCGATGTGACCATCTTCGGCGCCGAACCGCGGGTGAACTACAACCGCATCATGCTTTCGCCCGTACTGGCGGGCGAAAAGGCGTTCGAAGACATCGTCATCAACGGTCCCGAATGGTACGCCGACAACGCCATCACGCTGGTTTCGGGCGATCTGGTGGTTTCGATCGACCGCGACACCCGCACCCTGGCCACCCGTTCAGGGCGGATCGAGCCTTACGACCGCCTGCTCATCGCCACCGGTTCCGACCCGTTCATCATCCCGGTGCCCGGCCATGATCTGGATGGGGTGGTCACCTTCCGCGATCTGGACGATGTGGACCGGATGCTGGCCGCAGCGGACAAGGGCGGTTCGGCCGTGGTGATCGGCGGCGGGCTGCTCGGGCTTGAAGCCGCGCACGGGCTTGCCTTGCGCGGCATGAAGGTCACCGTCGTCCACATCATGCCCACGCTGATGGAGCGCCAGCTCGACGAAGCGGCGGGCTTCCTGCTAAAAAGCGAACTGGAACGGCGCGGCCAGACCATCGTCACCGGCGGCGACACTGCCGAGATCACCGGCGCCAACGGCCAAGTCACCGGCGTGAAGCTGAAGGACGGGCGCGAATTCCCGGCCGATATCGTCGTGATGGCGGTGGGCATCCGCCCCGCGACCGGGCTTGCCAGGTCGGCGGGCCTTGCCGTCGAGCGCGGCATCGTTGTCGACGATCACATGGTGACGAGCGACCCTGCCATCATGGCGGTGGGCGAATGCGTCCAGCACCGGGGCCAGTGCTACGGCCTGGTCGCCCCGCTGTGGGACATGTGCCGCGCCTTGGCCGATAATGCTTGCAGGGATGAGGGGGCTTGCGAGCAGCCCACCGGCTACACCGGCTCGGTCACGTCCACCAAGCTAAAGGTATCGGGCATCGACCTGTTCAGCGCCGGCGACTTTTCCGGCGCAGACGGTGCCGAGGACATCGTCATGCGCGATGCCGCGCGCGGGATCTACAAGCGCGTGGTGGTGCGCGACAACCGCCTGGTGGGCGCGGTGCTCTATGGCGATACCGCCGACGGATCGTGGTACTTCGACCTGCTGAAGAAGGGCGAGGACATCTCCCCCATCCGCGAAGCGCTGATCTTCGGACAGGCCTTTGCCAGCGGAGGGCCATCGCTGGACCCTAATGCCGCCGTTGCCGCCCTTTCGGACGATGCCGAAATCTGTGGTTGCAACGGCGTTTCCAAGGGCCAGGTCGTCGCCTCGATCAAGGCCGGGGCGTGCAGCCTCGATGCGGTGCGCTCCACCTGCAAGGCTTCGGCGAGCTGCGGTTCGTGCACCGGTCTCGTCCAAAGCCTGCTCGCGCTGACCCTGGGCGACGAAGTCCAGTCGGGGCCGAAGACGCTGTGCAAATGCACCAGCTTCGGCCACGATGACGTGCGGCGCCTGATCTTGGAAAAGAACCTTAAGGCGATCCCGCAGGTGATGCAGGAACTGCACTGGAGGACGCCCGATGGCTGCGCTTCGTGCCGTCCGGCGCTCAACTACTACCTGCTCTGCGCCTGGCCGGGTGTCTACGAAGATGATCAGAAGAGCCGCTTCGTGAACGAGAGGATGCACGCCAACATCCAGAAGGATGGCACCTATTCGGTGGTCCCGCGCATGTGGGGCGGCCTGACCAACCCCAAGGAACTACGCGCCATCGCCGATGTGGTCGAGAAGTACAACGCGCCGATGGTCAAGGTGACTGGCGGCCAGCGGCTCGACATCTTCGGCATCAAGAAGGAAGACCTGCCCGCAGTCTGGGCCGATCTCAACGCCGCCGGGATGGTTTCGGGCCACGCCTATGGCAAATCCTTGCGCACCGTGAAGACATGCGTCGGGTCGGAATGGTGCCGCTTCGGAACGCAGGATTCGACTGGGCTGGGCGTCAAGCTGGAACGCATGACCTGGGGTTCGTGGATGCCCCACAAGTTCAAGATCGCGGTCAGCGGCTGCCCGCGCAACTGCGCCGAAGCGACGATCAAGGACTTCGGCGTGGTCTGCGTCGATTCAGGCTACGAACTGCATGTCGGCGGCAATGGCGGGATCAAGGTGCGGGCCACCGACCTGCTGTGCAAGGTCGCGACGGAGGCCGAGGCGATGGACGTGTGCGCCGCCTTCATCCAGCTTTACCGCGAACAGGCGCATTACCTTGAACGCACCGCGCCGTGGATCGAGCGGGTCGGGCTGGATCACGTCAAGGCCGGCCTGTTCGACGATCCCGACCGCTTGACCCGGCTCGCCGCGCGGTTCCGCCATTCGCAGCTGTTCTGCCAGGATGATCCCTGGGCCGAACGCGCCGCGGGCGCCCATTCCGAACTTCACCAGCACCTTGCCGAGGTGCGCCCCCTTCAGATGGAGCAAGCATGATGTTCGGCGATTGGCTCGATATCGGCCCGGTGGACCAGATCGCCCCGGGCACCGCGCGCACCCTGCCGGTGGTCGGCGGCGAAGAGATCGCGGTATTCCGCACCCAGAACGGCGAATTTCACGCGCTGATCAACAAGTGCCCGCACAAGCAGGGGCCGCTGTCGCAGGGCATCGTCCACGGCGGCATGGTCACCTGCCCGCTGCACAACTGGAACATCTCGCTGAAAACCGGCGAGGCGCAGGGTGAGGATAAGGGGTGCGTCCCCGTCATACCGCTCAAGGTCGATGCCGAGCGCATCTACCTGCTGCGTGCCGCCGTACTGGGCCAGCGCGCAGCGTGAGCGAAATCCGCACCACCTGCGCCTATTGCGGCGTCGGCTGCGGCATCCGGGCCGAAGTCACGGGGCCCCGGACGGTGACGATCCGGGGCGACGAGGCGCACCCCGCCAACGTCGGCCGGCTCTGTTCCAAGGGCACCCACCTCGGCGAGACGGTTGGCCTCGAAGGCCGCCTGCTCTCGCCGATGATCGGCAACCAGCGCACGGACTGGGACAGCGCACTGAATCTCGTCGCCGAACGGATGCGCGCGACCATTGCCGCGCACGGGCCAGACAGCGTGGCCTTCTATGTCTCGGGCCAGTTGCTGACAGAGGACTATTACGCCGCAAACAAGCTCATCAAGGGCTTCGTCGGCACCGCCAACATCGACACCAACAGCCGCCTGTGCATGGCGAGCGCGGTCGCCGCGCATAACCGCAGCTTCGGCGAAGACCTTGTTCCGTGCTCGTACACCGATCTTGAAGAGGCCGACCTCGTCCTGCTCGTCGGCTCGAACACCGCCTGGTGCCATCCGGTGATCTGGCAGCGGATCGAAGCAGCGCGCGAGGCGCGGGGCACGAAGATCGTCGTGATCGACCCGCGCCGCACCGAAACCGCCGAGCAGGCCGACATGCACGTAGCCATTGCACCCGATGGCGATACCACTCTGTTCAACGCCCTGCTCCACGCGCTTTGCGAACGCGGGCTGGCCAAGGTGGAAGCGTGGGACGGCCTTGCCTGCGATCCGGGCATTCCCGCCCGGCAATTCGCCGCGCTGGTCGACCTCGTCGCCGCAAGCCCGCGCATGGTCACGCTGTTCAGCATGGGGGCGAACCAGTCGACCGGCGGCACCGACAAGGGCAACGCGATCATCAACCTGCACCTTGCCACCGGGCGCATCGGCCAGGCCGGCGCGGGGCCGTTCAGCATGACCGGCCAGCCCAACGCGATGGGCGGGCGCGAAGTTGGCGGGCTTGCCAACACGCTTGCCTGCCACCTCGGCTTTTCCGAGGCAGAGCGTGCCGATGTCGCCGCCTTCTGGAACACGGACCGGCTCTGCCCCGGTCCCGGCCTGAAAGCGGTGGACCTGTTCCGCGCGATTGACCAAGGCGGCGTCCGATTCCTGTGGGTGATGGCGACCACCCCTGCCGTATCGATGCCTGATGCGGCTTTCGTGCGGGCCGCGCTGGCCAAGTGCGAAACGCTCGTCGTGTCCGACGTGATCGCCGATACCGACACCGCCCGCCTGGCCCACGTCCGCCTGCCCGCGCTTGGCTGGGGCGAAAAGGATGGCACCGTCACCAACTCCGAACGCCGCATCAGCCGCCAGCGCGCCCTGTTCGCACCGCCGGGCATGGCGCGGGCCGACTGGGCGATCATCGCCGACGTGGCCCGCAGGCTTGGCCACGGCGGGGCCTTCGCCTGGAACAGCAGCGCCGATGTGTTCCGCGAATATGCGGCGATGACCGCGCTGGCCGCCCGACACGGCAAGGTGCTCGACCTGACGGCGCACGCCGCGCTGTCGGACGAGGCCTACGACGCGCTTGCGCCGTTCCAGTGGGGTGGCCGGCAGGCGCTGGCGCCCGAACAGAAGATCGTTCCGGTCCGCCCGGCGCAGATGCACTTCGATCCGGCCTTCCCGCTGCGGCTCAACACCGGGCGCTATCGCGACCAGTGGCACACGATGACCCGCACCGGGCTGAGTCCCAAGCTGTCGCAGCATCGCCGCGAGCCGCTGCTGGAAGTCCACCCCAAAGACGCAGCCGCAGCTGGCCTGGCCGAAGGCGCTCTGGCGCGCGTGCGCACCCCGCAAGGCAGCGCAGTGTTCCGCGTCGCGTTCGATCCGGGCCAGCGCCATGGCGAAATCTTCGTGCCGATGCACTGGAGCGATGCGATGGCGGGCGATGGGCGCAGCAACTGGCTCGTGGCACCGAACGTCGATCCGGTGTCGGGCCAGCCCGGCTTCAAGAACGGCCCGGCGCGGATCGAACCGGTCGTGGCCGATTGGCGCGCCTTTCTGGTTTCGGTCGAAGCGGTGCGCCCTCAGGGCATTCCCTACTGGGTGGCTTCGCGCCTGCCGCAAGGCTGGCTGATGGAACTGGCCGGCGAGGGCAGCGTAAATGTCGACGCGCTGCTTGGCGAAGGCGAGCGGATCGAAGTGGTCGACACCGCGCGCGGGATGCGCCGCATCGTCGTACTGGCAGGGGACGGCACCGTTGCCGCTGCGCTCTATGTCACCCGCAGCGGCACGCTGCCGGCGCGCGACTGGATCGCCGCACAAGTCGGCCTTGGGCAAGCGGCCCCGGCCGAACTCCTCGCCGCTCGCCCCGCCTCGCCCGCGCCCGATCCCGGCCCGATCGTCTGCGTCTGCCACGGAATTGGTGCGCGCAATATCGAGACGGCAGCGCGCGGTGGCGCGTGCACGGTCGCTGCCATCGGCGCGGCAACGGCAGCGGGCACCAATTGCGGTTCATGCCGCCCGGCGATCGCCCGGCTGCTCGAAACGATCACCCCATCATCCGAGGAGAAGGCGGCATGAACGACGATTTCCCGCAAGGCAGCGTATGGCTGGGCGGCGCAGGACCGGGCGATCCCGAACTGCTCACCCGCAAGGCTGAGCGCCTGATCGCCCGCGCCGATACGATCTTCCACGATGCGCTGGTCGGCGAAGGTGTGCTCGGGCTCGCCCCGCCCACCGCACGGCTGATCTATGTCGGCAAGCGCTCCGGCCGCCACTCGAAGGACCAGACCACCATCGACCGCCTGATCGCCGAAGCGGCGCTGCGCGGCGAGCGTGTCGTCCGGCTGAAAGGCGGCGACCCGGCAATCTTCGGCCGGGCGACTGAGGAACTAGACGCGTGCCGCGCGGCGGGCATTGCCGTCTCCATCTGCCCAGGCATTACCGCCGCGAGCGCCGCGGCAGCCTCGCTCGGCGCATCGCTCACCTTGCGCGGATTGGCCCGGAAACTGACTTTCGTCACGGCCCACGCTCGCGCCGGAGAAACGCTCAATCTCGATTGGAGCTCGCTGGCAGACCCGCAGGCGACTGTGGCGATCTACATGGGCAAGGCAGCTGCGAGCGCGGTCTCGCACGGGCTGATCGGCGCTGGCCTGCCGGGCGATACGCCGGTCGCCCTCGTGGAAAACGCCAGCCTGCCGAACGAGCAACGTTTCCATACCCGGCTCGACCTTCTGCCACTGGCCGCGCGGACGGCGCTACGTGACGGACCAGCGCTGCTGCTCATCGGGCAAGCGCTCAAGCGAACATCGTGGGGCGCTGGGGCGGCACGAAGGACACTCGAAGCATGAAAAGAGTACTCGGGTGGTTAATTCAGCATCTCGATGCTGACACGTGCCCCCGATGTGGTGCGCCCATCGCGAGAAAATGCGGGAAGGTTTGTCCGGGCTGTTCTTGGAGACTTTCGGAAAATCCTCGAAGGTGAGCTTTGTAACTTGGCACCTGATTTTTCACGCTGCCTCGGCCCAGGCCATTAAAGAACGCCGGTGTCTGTAATCTTGGGAGTAGGAGAAAGGCGTTTCGGAACGCATCGGATGACCGGTTTCGGTTTATCCGGACGTTCGAAGTCTCGCTGCCACAAGGCCGCTTTGTCGAAGGGTTTCGGACGCCGGCAGGCGTACGAAAGTCTTACAAGTACGACCCGCGGTGAGGCTCGCACAGGTCTATGGGTAAAAGGGCTTTGGTGTGGATTGGGGTGGCTGAAGCAAGCCTGCCGGCCAGCCTGTGATGGGCGGAATAACTTGGAAGTCAGATGGCCATTTCTCTCGAAGCGCCGCTGATCCTGCTGGCCATGAGCCCAAGTTTGACTGTGCTGGCGGCGTCGACACGCCTATCCCCATTGGCCGGGGCGCAGTGTTCACGGCCATTATGCAGGGTAAGCCATGCCGGATCATGGCGTGTTCTCCCGGGTCGGCGGTGCTGGCTGCGGCGGTGCACGCGGTTGGCACCAGCGGACGAAGGTCTCGATGATGGTCATGTGCCCGCCGCAACATGGGCATGGCGGGCGATGGTCGGGCGGTTCGTCGGGTTCGGGCCCGTGGATTGGCGCGGCGACGCCAAGCAAGCTGCGGGCCAGCGCCATGGCTTCTTTGTGCGTTGAACTGGCAAGCAGGCCGTAATGCCGGATGCGGTGGAAGCCGCGCGGCAGGAAGTGGATCAGAAAGCGGCGGATGAACTCGTCGGTGGCCAGCGTCGTGACCTGCTGGCGCTGCTCCCCGTCGCGGCGATAATCCTTGTACCGGAACGTCACGCCAGTCTCGTCGAAGGCAATGAGGCGCCGGTTCGAGATGGCAACGCGGTGCGTGTAGCGCGAGAGATAGGCCAGCACGGCCTGTGGTCCGGCAAAGGGCCGCTTGGCATAGACCACCCAGCGCTTCTTCCCGATTGGCGATAGATGCCGCAGGAAGGCCTTGCGTGTGGTGAGGCCCGCCAAGGTGCTGAAGAAGGACAGCTTGCCGGCATCGAACAGCGCCAAGAGACGCGTGAGGAACAGGCGGCGGAACAAGGCGCCCAGCACGCGCACCGGCAGCAGGAACGTGGGGCGCGACGAGATCCAGCGCGTACCATCCGGGGCGATGCCGCCGCCAGGCACGATCATGTGAACATGCGGATGGTGGGCCAGTGCCGATCCCCACGTGTGCAGCACGGCGGTGATCCCGATCCGCGCGCCCAGATGTTTGGGATCGGCTGCGATGGTCAGCATGGTGTCCGCAGCCGCGCGAAACAACAGATCATAGACCACCGCCTTGTTCTGCCAGGCGATGTCGGCAATCTCGGCAGGCACCGTGAACACCACGTGAAAGTAGCCGACCGGCAACAGATCGGCCTCGCGCGCGGCCAGCCATGTGCGCGCGGCAGCGCCCTGGCACTTGGGACAGTGCCGGTTGCGGCACGAGTTGTAGGCGATCCGCCAGTGCCCGCAATCATCGCAGGCTTCGACGTGACCGCCCAGTGCACCGGTGCGGCAGTTCTCGATGGCCGTCATGACCTTGAGCTGACCGAGGCTGAGATGCCCGGCATGGGCTGTGCGATAGGCGGGCCAAGCGCTTCGGAAGATATCAGCGACCTCGAGCGAGGTGCGCACCGGCTCAGCCGGGAGGTGCCGCCTGCGCCTCGAGCAGCGTCGTCAACTTGTCCAGCGGACTGATGACCGCGCGCACCGTCCGAGTTGCGACCGTGGTGTAGAAAGCGGTTGTCTCGAGGTTCGCGTGCCCGAGCAGCGCCTGGATGATCCGAATATCGACACCGTCTTCAAGCAGATGCGTGGCGAAGCTGTGCCGCAGAGTGTGTGGGCCGACACGCTTTTTGATACCCGCAGCCTCGGCAGCATCAACAACGATCCGATGGAGCTGCCTGGTACTAAGCGGCTTGAGATAGTGCATG
>NZ_KE148495.1:0-291 GCF_000410615.1 Novosphingobium sp. B-7
CAGCAGCACGCCGGCCGTCAGCACGATGGCCAGCACCGCCGCCTTGCCCGCGCGCGACAGGGCGGGCCGTTCCACCACGGCAGCGCAAGTGCCGGCCAGATCGCGGCGGAAATACCAGCGCAGCACGGCATAGGTGGCGCCGATCGCCGCCAGCGAGGGCAGGGCAAAGGCCGCCAGCCACGGCCCCAGCGGCGGCATGTGCCCGCCATAAAGCACGAGGTTGGCGGGGTTGGAGATGGGCAGTACGAAACTGGCGGCATTGGCGATGAGCGCGCAGGCAAACAGCAGCGG
>NZ_KE148495.1:465-2822 GCF_000410615.1 Novosphingobium sp. B-7
CAAACACGCCGTGCTGGCGCGCCGCCTCGCTCAGCAGCATCATGCCGGTCAGGAACAAGTAGACGTCGAGCCCCTTGGCCACGGCGGCGCCGGCGGCAGGCAGGGGCATCAGTCCGGTCAGGACCAGCAGCGCGGCGCCGCTGGCGGCCCAGATCCATTCGGGCCAGCGCATCGGGCGCGCGATCACGCCGGCAGTGGCAAGGCTGGCGATCGCCCAGATGGCGCCGGTTGCAGTTGGCATCGACGCCGTCATGGCCGGCCCGCGCCGGCCGCGCAAGCCGGGCGCAGTGTGCCGGCAAAGCCTATCCACAGCGCCAGGCTGGCGAGGGCAAAGCCGCCGAGAATGAAGAACGTGGCGTGATAGCCCAGCATCTGTGCCAGCCAGCCGCCGATCGCGGGAGAGAGGCTGGGGCCCACGCCCTGCACGGTCATCACCGCGCCCTGACCCACGTTGACGCGGCCCGTGCCATCGAGCAGGCAGGCGATCAGGCCCGGCACCGCCACGCTCTGCAGGCCCGCGCCAATGCCGTCGAGCGCCTGGACCGGCCACACGCCCCAGTGTTCGATAAAGGCGCCGGCAAGCAGCCCGCGCAGTGGCAGCGCCGCGAACGACACCAGCAGTACCAGCCAATAGCCGCGCTGATGCGCCAGCTTCATCGCCGCGAGGCTGGCCACGATCATCACCGCCTGGGCCACCATCACCGTGGTGGCGGTGAACATGGCCGGATCGCCCTTGCCCATGCCCGTCACCGCCATGCCATAAAGCGGCAGCATCGCCCCGTTGCCGAGGTGAAAGCAGGCGAGCGCGGCGGCGAGGATCAGCAGCGGCTTGTTCGACAGCAGTTCACGAAAGCCCTCGGCCTGGCCATTGGCGGTGGCCTGGTGTTCCGGCTCCAGCCCGCGCGCGGCGCGGTGATCGATCGCGCGTTCGGGGATGGAGAGCACGGCGGTGATCGCCATGACGCCGAACGCTGCCGCCAGGAAGAAGATCGCCGGCATGCCAAAGCGCCAGCCAAGCCAGCCCGACAGCCCGGCGCCGACCAGATTGCCGGCATGGTTCCACGCCTGGTTGCGGCCATTCTGCGCGTTGAAGCCGCGTTGCCGCACCACGCCCAGGGTAATCCCGGCCACGGCCGGGCCGATCGCCGCGCCGGCAATGGCGGTGGCGACCTGGCTGCCGGCGACAACCAGGAACGCCTGCGACCACAAGAGCAGGAACGAGGCGAGCACGGTGCAGATGCCGGTGATCACCACCACCCAGCGCTTGTGCGTCGTGTGATCGATAAAGGCGCCGGCCGGCACGGTCATGGCCATGCCGGCAATGCCGCCGGCGGTCATCACCGTGCCGATCGGCCCGGTTTGCCAGCCGCGCTGCTGCAGGAACACGCCCAGGAACGGGCCGATGCCGGCCTGCATATCGGCCATGAAGAAATTGAGCGCCTGCAGGGCGCGGGTTGCGCGCCGCCGATCGGCATTGTCCGTTGCTGCTGCGCCCACGCCCTTAACCCTTTGAACCCGCTTTGGCTGGTGAACTCTGCCGTGGCGGGATGTTTCCCTGGCAATGGGGGCATGGGGTGCGGCTTAGGGCAGGGTGGCGAAAAAGGCCTCCAGGGCGGCGAGGCTGTCGGGCTCGTCCATCATCGGAGCGTGGCCGATGCCGGGAATGGCGGCGAGCCGGGCCTGCTGCTTGCCCGCAACCATGGCCTGGGCCACGGCTTCATCCAGCAGATCGGTGGCCGTGCCGCGCAGCAGCAGGACCGGGCGATCCTGGGCAAAGGCATGCCATTTGCCCCAGGGATCGGGATCGGCCACGATCTTGCCAAAGGCCTGGGCGATGGCCGGATCGTAATCCGCCACGATCGCGCCGCCATCCTCGCGGAACAGGCGGCGGGCCATGGCCAGCCAGTCTGCCGCGCGATAGTGGGGAAAGACATCAGCGTTGAGCGTGGCGCAGGCCTTGGCCGCATCGTCCCACGTGGCGATCGCGCCACCTTTGCCGACATAGCCGGCGATGCGCGCCAGCCCGCGCGGCGACAGTTCCGGGCCGATATCGTTGATGACGGCGGCCGCGACGCGGGCGGGGGCGTGGGTGGCGAGGGCCACCGTGATCAGCCCGCCCATCGACGTGCCGATAAACACCGCGCGGGCGATGCCCAGGCCATCGAGCAGGGCGCAGACATCGGCCACATATGTGTCCACGTCATAGCGCTGCGCCGGATCGCGCGCTGAAAGCCCGCGCCCGCGCATGTCGAGCGCCAGCACCCGGCGCCCCCGCGCGGCGAGCCACGGGGCGAGTGCCTCGAAATCGCGGGAATTGCGCGTCAGGCCGTGCAGGCACACCACCGGCAGCCGCGCCG
>NZ_KE148496.1:0-772 GCF_000410615.1 Novosphingobium sp. B-7
GCCCCACAATGCCGGTTCGGGTAGGACCTATTCAGGGATCAATGTTCTCATTCTCTGGACCTCTGCCATCGAGCAGGGCTTTTCCTCGCAGCGGTGGCTGAGCTACCGCCAGGCCGAAGCAGCCTGGGGCCATGTCCGGCGCGGCGAGAAGGGCGCGGTGGTCTGCTATGCCGATCGCTTTACCCCGCGTGAGGAAGCCGCCAAGGCCAGGGACGAAGACCGCGACGCGCGCACCGTGGCCTTTCTCAAGCGCTTTACCGTGTTCAATCTCGACCAGTGCGAGGACCTGCCCGAAGGCATGATTGCCCCTGTGGCACCGATTGCGCCCGAGTTGGCAATTGCTGGCGCCGATCGCGTGATCCAGAACAGCGGGGTGACGTTCCGCATCGGGGGCGGGGAAGCGTTCTATTCCCCCACCCATGACGTGGTGCAGGTGCCGCCCCAGGCTGCCTTCCTCGAACCGATCAACTGGTTTCGCACGGCCCTGCACGAACTGGGTCATGCCACAGGCCACAAAAGTCGGCTGGACCGGGATCAGACCGGCGAGTTTGGCTCTGCGTCCTACGCGAAAGAGGAACTCGTCGCGGAAATGGCCAGTGCCTTTACCGGTGCGGCGCTGGGCATTGTGCCGACCGTGCGGCATTCCGACTACATCGGGGCCTGGCTCGAAGGGCTGTGCGCCGACGAGAAGGCGATTTTCCGCGCGGCCAGTGCGGCGAGCAAGGCCGCTGACTTCCTGCTGGCCTGCGGGGAGGACCGGCCATGAACCGGC
>NZ_KE148496.1:1077-12263 GCF_000410615.1 Novosphingobium sp. B-7
GCGCGACAGGGTGCCGACGTCATGCGTAGTGATCTCGACCATCTTCCTGCCAACAAGCAGCGCGAGCTTGAGCGCGTGGTGCAGATCGTCTACGAGGAATTCGAGGACGCGCTGGCCCTGGCTTCCCACGAGTGGAAGAAGAAGGGCCGCATTCTCAAGGTCATCCTCTACGGCAGCTATGCGCGTGGCGGCTGGGTGGATGAGCCCCACACCGCCAAGGGCTACCAGTCGGACTATGACCTGCTGATCATCGTCAACGACAAGCGCCTGACCGACCGGGTGAAGTACTGGGCCAAGGTCGATGACCGGCTGATGCGCGAGTACGGCATTGCCGGCACGATCAAGACCCCGGTCAATTTCATCGTCCACACGCTGCAGGAGGTGAACGACGGGCTCGCCCATGGTCGCTACTTTTTCATGGACGTGGCCCGCGATGGCATCGCGCTCTACCAGAGCGACGACACCGAATTGCACCAGCCCAAGCCGAAGACGCCGCAAGCGGCGCTGGCCATGGCCAAGGAGTATTTTGAGGAGTGGATGCCCAGCTCAGCCGAGTTCCTTGAAGGTTACAAGTTTTATATGGGAAGGAAGAGTTGGAAAAAGGCTGCGTTTCTGCTGCACCAAGGCGCAGAGGCTTTGTACCACTGCGCACTTCTTGTGAGGCAGAACTACACGCCACACAATCACAATATCGCGTTTCTGCGTACGCAGGCTGAACGGCTCGACGTCCGTCTCGTCCATGTCTGGCCTAGAGATAATCGCAAGCAACGGGCCATGTTCGAAAAGCTCAAGGAAGCTTACGTCAAGGCGCGCTATTCCAAGCACTACCGGATCACCGAAGAGGAACTGGCCTGGTTGGGCGAGCAGGTCGAGGAGTTGGGCCGTGTCGTTCACGCCATCTGTTCCGAACGTATTGCCCAATTGGAGGTGACGGCGCGGCAGGCTGGCTAGTAGCCCAGACCCTTGTCCCGGGAAGGCACCTGACAGTGGCGTCTGGCAATAGATGGGGCAGGCGATGGTGACACAGGTCGTGGGTTCCTAACGGAGACAGAGGTCTTGCAGATACGGGAGTTTGCCGCTCATCTTGGCGCGTACCGCTCTGGCCCAGCCTGGTGACCATCCTGGGCCTGACCACGACTGTGACGTCGCTTTCCGACAAGACCGTGAACAATTCCGCGAAAGTATAATACGCGAGCGGCGCGGCCAGCGTCCTGCCGCCGATCTGTTGCTTCTGCCTCTCGCGGCGTAGCGCTGCGTGCGCTGCCTGCGACCTTGGTCAGGCCAAACATCGCCATGCGCCCAATGCTGCGGCTTGTCGCGCCGCTGACCCCGGCGGTGTGACAAAAGTAGCGGGGGCATTTTTGTCACTCCGCCAAGGCACCAAAACCACGCCAGACTTGGGCTCTCTCGACTGCGCTACGCCGCAGCACGTCGGAACATGACGGAGCCTGACAATGAACTCCATTCCTGCCCCGATCTATCCCCGCTATTTGCGCACGCCCGATGCGGCCGTCCATCTCGGGTTGTCGCCGCGCACGCTCGAAAAGCATCGCTGCTATGGCACTGGTCCAGTCTATCACAAGCTTGGCGGTCGGATTGTCTACGCGCTCGCCGACCTCGATGCCTGGGTCTACCCGGGGCAGCGACGCTCGACGCGTGACCCAGGGCGCGGCGTAGTCCATCCGGCTCGCCGCCAGCCCGGCACCGGGCCGGTGCGGCGGTGAGCGCCCTGTCCGCCGCGTCGGCGCGCACCAAGCCGTCAACGCGCGACGAGCCTGACCTGTTCGTGCCCCGGCGTGGCCCGATCGCGCCGCGCGACGCACAGGATCTCATGGTCTGGCCGTTCTTCAGTCTCGCCAAGAACCACCGCACACGTCCGATTGATTTCCGCATGGGTGACGTCGCGATCCGGGTGGAGGCTACCCACGAACACGGCATGGCCACGATCTGGGATGCCGACGTGCTGATCTGGGCAGCGAGCCAGATCGTCGAGGCCCGCGATGCGGGCCACCCGACATCGCGGATGATTGCGGCGCGCCCGCACGACATTCTCACCTTCACGCGGCGGGGCACCGGCAAGGCCAGTTACGCGCGCTTGAAAGCCGCACTCGACCGCCTGCAGTCGACGACGATCGCTACAACCCTGCGCCAGCCAGAGCGTAGCAGCCGCCCTTGTTTTTCCTGGATCGACGCGTGGCGCGAATGCAGCGATGCGCGTGGCCGCGCTTGCGGCATCGAACTGATCGTGTCCGACTGGTTCTATCAGGCCATACTCCAGCCGCAGTGGGTGCTGACGATCGATCGCGCCTATTTCGGTCTCACCGGCGGACTCGAGCGCTGGCTCTACCGTCTGGTGCGCAAGCATGGTGGGCGCCAGGTGGGCGGCTGGACGTTCGATCTGCCCCATCTCCACATGCGCTCGGGTCTGCTCTGGCCGCTCAAGCGCTTCGCCTTTGCGCTGCGCGATATCGTCAGTCGCCAGGCCCTGCCGGGCTATACCCTCACGCTGTTTGCGGAACATGGCCGGCACTGGCTGCGCTTCGTGCGCTCTCCCGAAGATTGTTACGCCGTGGCCCTGCGGCGGGTCGGGCTGGCGCCTGTGGATAAGTCGTCATGACACACGGACGATCAGGAACCCCGACATTCAGACCATTGGGAACCGCTTTCTCGGACGATCGGGAACCGATTGGCGCGGATCACCCCGTTATTTCAGAGGCTTATTGGTCACCTAACCGACCTAACCAGGAATCCTCCGGATTCCTGCTAACGCCGTCATGCTGTGGACAATCCGCTGCTGAATGCGGCCGATTGGGTACAACGGCGTGCGCAGGGGCGGCGACCAGCAACCCCTCGGCTAGCGGTGCGACCGATGATCCGCTGACCCATGTCACGCTGTTCTGGCCGCACGGCCACTGCGAGCACTGGCTGCGTTTCGGCAAGCCGGTCGCCACCCGCCGCGGCGAGAGGGGGCGCCGCGTCGAGAGCTATGCGCCAGGCCAGATCTTCGCGCTGGTGCGCTGGGCCGGCCATGACCATGGCACTGCGCTCTCGCACCTTGCCATCGTCCGCGCTCTGCCACGCGGCACCGCCGTTTCGCGCCTCGCATCGGTCGATCCGGGCGGCGAAATCCTTCTTGCCGTCCAAGGCTGGCGCCGCGTAGCCCGCGTCTTTGCCGTAATCGCTGCGATCGAGGCGCTAGGCGTTGCGCCCGAGGAGGTCGCTGCGGATCACTGGCGGCTCATCCACCACCGCCTTGCCGCGCGCCGGACAGCGCGGATCAACGACCCCCGGTGCCAAGCCGCGTGGCTCGCAGGGCGGGAGAGACAAGCATGAACCGGCGCACCCTGCTTGCGATGGAGCTGGCCGTGGCCGCTCTGGTTGTGCCGACCCTGCTGCCTTCCCGGCCGCGCCTGGTATGGAACGCGTCGTCCAGCGTGCCAACCGGGCTTTACTGGATCGAGCCGGCCACGCAGCTGCTGCCAGGCGAGCGGCTCGTGGTGCGCCTGCCGGCGCCGTGGTCCACGCTGATGGCGCGGCGCGGCTACTTGCCGGCCGGCGTGCCGCTCATCAAGCCCTTGGCAGCGGCAGCAGGCACGCGCGTCTGCCGATTTGGCCCAGAGGTCACGATTGCCGGCCGCCCGGTGGCAGTGGCGCGCGCGCGCGATCGCGTTGGCCGCCCGCTGCCGGTTTGGTCAGGTTGCCTCTACCTCGCTCGTGATCAGTTGTTCCTGCTCGCACCAGCGCGCGGGGACAGTGTCGACAGCCGCTATTTCGGGCCAGTGCCGCGCAGCGCGGTGCTTGGCGTTGCCCACCCCGTGTGGACCGACGAGCGGGGCACCGGCAAACGTGTGTGGTTCGCTGCTGGCGCGTCCCCGCCTCCGCTTTCCCCTTTACCAAGGATGCGGCCATGAGCCCGAGCGATCCACTTCGCATGATGGCTGCGGGCGCTTGCCGCCCGGGGCCGAGGTTGCTCTGGTCAGGCGCGCTGCTGTCGGGTTTGCGGACAGGCGGAGATGGTAAGTGGGCTGGCGAATACCGGCTAGAGGCCATTGTGTCCGGGTTCGCGGCGCAGTGCAGACGGCTATTGCGCGCCAGCGACAGGCCTTATTGTCCGGCACGTTCTGGGCCGGCGTGGCCATTGCTGTGGCGCTGCGCCATGCGACATGTCGCGGCTGTCACGGCAGCAATCTGGGCCTGTGGTCTGGGACTGCCTGCCGTGCCGGCTTGCGCTAAGCCGGTGCCCCGTGTCGCAGCGCCAGACCCCGCTAGCCGATCGCCGTGGGCACCGTTCGTCGCTGAAGCGGCCGCACGGTTCGCCTTGCCTGAAGCCTGGCTGATGGCGATCCTCGCCGCCGAAAGCGGCGGCAATCCCGCCGCTGTCTCGCCGGTCGGCGCGATGGGCTTGATGCAACTCATGCCGGCGACCTGGCGCGCGCTGTCCCGCGCGCATGGCTTGGGTGACGATCCCTTCGCCCCTCGCGCCAATATTCTTGCTGGCGCTGCTTATCTGCGCAGTTTGCATGATCGCTACGGCAGTCCAGGTTTTCTTGCCGCCTACAACGCCGGACCGGGGCGCTACGAAGCCTATCTCCGCAGCGGGCGTCCCTTGCCCGCCGAGACGATGCGTTATGTGGCACGCCTCGCCTCCCGGCTTGCCGTGCCGGGGAATGTCGGTGCCGCTGACCCCACGATGCCAGAGCCGCATCCGGCATTACCGGACTGGCGTGCTGCCCCGTTGTTTTCCTCACCGCACCAGCCTGCCGCAGCAGCCGCTGCGATGAGCCCGGTCACGGTGGACTCGGATGTCGGGCTACCCAGCGCGGGGCTGTTTCCTCGGGAATGGGGGAGCCGCCAGCCATGACTGCGCAGCGTGCACCGTTGCGGCCTATTTGGCGGCCAGAGGCATTGCTGCCTGCGGATACCGGCCTGTCGGCATGGAGGCCAGGAGGCGGCGGAAAAGACGCGGCGCTCTCGCCGCGGAGCGCAGCGATTGCCCGTGTTGTGGCTGTGCCGCCGGCATGCGGTGCCTGTCATAGTCAGGCCTGGGACGGGATTATCATGGTCAGCGGTAGCCGCGGCGCGGCCTCGCATGGGCCTGCCTTGGTCACTGCAGATCGGGCAGCAGGTTCGGGGCTGACCTGCTGCCTGCATCAGGCAGCACAGCCCGATCCCCATTTGCTCCGCATTTGCCGGCAGGACGTGACCGCCATGGCGATGTTCCCTTGGCGCCTGGGCCACCTTCGCTTGGTCTGTCGTTGGCCAACGGCACACGGTGATCGCCAAGCTGCGTGCCATGGTCGCAAGGCGCTGATCCCGGTGTGGACCGCCGTACAGGAACCAGACTTGTCAACCAATGCGGGGGAGCGTTTGCGGCCGCGTCGGGTCGCCACGCAGTATCCCGTCCACGCCGTTCATCCCTTACCACAAAGGATGCAAAGATGCCCGATCTTTCCGCGATGCTCGCCGGTGCGAGGGGCTGCGATGCTTCGCATCGAGCCCATGATATTTCGCCACACCTCACGCACGTGCGCATCCTGGTTAGGCGCCAGTTTTCCCGAGCGTTCAGCGGTTTTGCCGACTGGGCTGGTGCTCCGAGCAGCGCATTGCGCGATGTTTGCAAGAGTGCTGCAGGCACTCTTGAGGAGGCGGTACGATGAGGCCGGTGCAGTACACCGTGCGCGTGCCAATCAAGGTCGACAAGGCCATTCGGGCTCTGGCCAAGCGCGAAGAGATCAGCGTCTACGCGCTCGTCCAACGCTGTGTGCAGGTTGGTGCGGAGACCCTTGCCGTGCCACCTGGATCTGACACGTCGGTGCAGGAGATCATCACGGAACTGGCACTGGCCAGTACGCGGTTGAGTGATGCCGAGCGGATGCTCGAGCGGGTGCTGTTCACCGCGTGCGCAGCGTATGGTTATGCGCGCGCCGCCGCCTTGGGGCTGGCAGAAAGCGATGAGACAATCACCGCAGAGATTAACGCGGCCCACCGTCGGCAAATGCTGCTGGCGCAGGAGCGCAAGCAATGATCGGCTCGTCGGATCGCCGCATCCATGCTGATGCGCTGTACAAGCAGCACCAGGGGCGAAGTCTGACATACTTCAAGCGGCAAGCGATCGCCTTGCTGGTTTGCGTTGCCCTGGGTGCGATGGCCTTGCCGAGCGTTTTCATAGAACGGAACGTGGTTGGCGCGGCCGAGACCTATCATTGGGCGCGTGTCAAACTCTGGGCCGTCTCGGCTTGGACCGAAGATACCGGGGTCGATGTCAGACGGGGTAACCAGATCGATAAAGACCGGTCGGCGCGCGCGATTATCGCGCATCCCTATTTTGCGCGCAGCGCCCGGCAGGTTCGGACCTACGCCGTGTGCGGGAGTGTGCTGGGCTGCTTAGCCTGGCTCGGTATCCTGCTG
Source organism: Novosphingobium sp. B-7 (assembly GCF_000410615.1). Taxonomy (NCBI): domain Bacteria; kingdom Pseudomonadati; phylum Pseudomonadota; class Alphaproteobacteria; order Sphingomonadales; family Sphingomonadaceae; genus Novosphingobium; species Novosphingobium sp. B-7. Next base: position 7,486 of record NZ_KE148496.1, read on the forward strand.
GCCGGGCGCGACATGGCGCTGCGCCGCTATGGCCGCTTGCTGGCTGACAGATGGATGGCCGGAACGGCGATTACCACAGAAACGCGTCTCGCGCGGCGGACGGCCAAGGAGGCGGTACGCTTGCCCTTGTCGATCGGCACCGTACCGATCCCGACGGAGTTGGAGACCCGCCACATGGCAATGATCGGCACGACCGGTTCGGGCAAGACGACTGCCCTGCGCCAGTTGCTCGACGCCATCGAGGCGCGCGGCGAGGCTGCCTTGGTCTACGACACCAGCGGGGAATTCATCGCCCACTATTACTGCCCCGAGCGGGGCGATATCGTCCTCAATCCTTTCGACGCCCGCTGCGCGTTCTGGTCGCCCTTTGCCGAGATCGCCCATCCCGCTGACGCAGACCGCATCGCCCGCCAGCTCATCACCGAGACTGATACGCATGACAGCGATGTGTGGCTCGAAACCAGCCGTATCCTGGTTGCCAACATGCTTCGGGCCCTCTGGCGCGAGAAGAAATGGACATTGGCCGACTTGCTGGACGCGCTCCAAAACAGGAGCAAAGCCGATCTAAAAGCATGGCTTGCCGCCACCTCGTCAGCGCGGACTTTCGCTGACGATGCCGACCGGGCGACTGGCAGCGTGCTCTTCATGCTCGCCAAAGCCGCCGACCTGATCCAGTTCCTGCGTGTCGAGGACAGCGGGGGCGTGCCCTTTGCTTTCCGCGATTTCATCCACGGGCTCGACAAGCGCGAGGGGGCCCGTCCCTGGATTTTCGTCCCGCGCAAGGAGGATTACTTCGAGGCCTCGAAGCCTTTGTTGGCCTGCTGGTTGGAGTGCGCAGCCAGCGCGGTGCTCGGCCTGGCGCCATCACCGGAGCGGCGCATCTGGTTTGTGTTAGATGAGCTTGCCGATCTGCCCCGGGTCGACAATCTGGCGCGACTGCTGCCCGAGGGCCGCAAGTTCGGCGCTGCCGTCATCCTCACCTTCCAGGCGCTCGGACAGATGCAGCATCGCTATGGGGCGCAGCTCGCCGAATCCATACTGGGGTGCTGCAACACCAAGTTGTTCCTGCAGACCATCGACGGAGAAACCCAGCAATGGGCGAGCCGCACCATAGGCGAGTGCGAGGTCGAGATCCGAACCATGACCGATGCCCTGGCTAAGCGCGAGGCAGGTTCGCGTACCACGTTGGGCAGCGTGCGCAAGGTCAACCCTCGCGTCTTGCCGAGTGAACTGCGCCTTCCCAAGTTCGAGGGTTACCTGCTTTTCCCCAATGGCCTGCCGCTGGCCCGAATCAAGCTGACCGCCGATCATATCTCCCAGCGTGGACCTGCCCGCGTGCCGGGCTTCGTGCCCGGTGACCCCAGCCATACGCTATGGGAACAAGCGACCGCCGCCACTCCACCGACATTGTCTGCACCTGCGCCTGCGCCTGAGTCGTTGCCTGCGCCGACAGCCGCGGCAGCTTCCGCTGCGCCACGACAGCCACCCAAGCGTCAGCAACCCAAAAGCCAGGGCCCTGTGTAATGGTCGCGTCCGTCTTTGCGCTAACCAATCCCGGGCAGGTCGCTAGCTATTACGAGGCTGATGATTTCCGCTCGGAGGGCGAAGTTTCGCCATCGTATTGGCAAGGCCAGGGGGCTGCGGCACTGAGTCTTTCGGGTGAAGTGGACCGTGAGCAGTTCCGGGCAATGCTCGAAGGCAATGTCGCTGGGCAGCAATTGGGTACCATGCGGGATGGCAACCGCGAACATCGTCCTGGATGGGACATCACATTGAGCGCGCCCAAGTCAGTGTCGATCATGGCCGAGGTCGCAGGCGACCAACGGCTGATTGCCGCGCATCGGGAAGCTGTGCACATTGCCATGACCCACGTCGAGCAGCACATGGCCGCAACGCGTGTCCGGGAGGGCAGCCAAACCGTTCGCGAAACAACCGGCAATCTGGTGATCGCTAGCTTCCAGCATGGTACTAGCCGGGCCCAGGATCCGCAGCTTCATACCCACAATGTGGTGATGAACGCGACACACGACGAAGATGGCAGGTGGCGCAGCCTGGAGCCTCGCGCGATTTATCAACTGCAGAAGCAGATCGGCGCCATCTACGGGCAGGAGCTGGCGCTCAAAGTCCGCGAGCTCGGCTATGAGATCGAAGCAGGCAAGAATTCCCAGTTTGAGATCAAAGGTGTCTCCAGTGAGATCATTGCAACCTTCAGCACCCGCAGTGCTGCCATTGAGGCCAAGCTGGCGGAGCGCGGCACTTCCCGGATCGAGGCCAGCGCGGCCGAAAAGCAGATAGCCACATTGGCCACGCGTCCCGCCAAGGTGGCTGCCGACCCTGCTGCTCTGGTCGAGGAATGGCGGGAGAAGGCGAGCAGGGCCGGATTCGACTCGGCGGCGCGATTAGGCCTGATCGAGCAGGCGCAGAAGAGGGCTGCAAGTTCGGCTTACCAAGGGGAACTGGCGATAGATGCGACCGTGGCCAATCGCGCTGTCGCCCAGGCTGCCGAGAAGCTGGGTGAGCGGCAATCGGTGTTCGCCAGTGCCGCCTTGCATGAGGAAGCGGGACGGATCGGACTGGGCAAGATCGGGTATGCCGAAATCAGTGCAGCCGTGAAAGCGGCCACCAGCGCTGGCAACCTGATCGAGCGGACATTCGTAGATCGTCGCGGCGCGGCGTTTTCCGGTTTCACCACCCGCGAGAATGTTGAGATCGAGACCAGCATGCTCAAGATCGAAGCCAAGGGGCGCGGGGCATTGGCGCCGATTGCCTCTCCACTCTCCGCTGCCAAGGCGGTTGCCAACGCTGCGATGCGGGCCGAGCGGGCAGGAATGGCCTGGAATGCAGAGCAGCGTGCTGCGACGCAGCAGTTACTCACCAGCCGTTGCCGGATTACGGCTTTGCAGGGATATGCCGGCACCGCCAAGACGACTACTGTCTTGGCGACGTTTGCGCGTGAGGCAGAAGCGCAAGGCGCATCGGTCAAGGCACTGGCACCAACGGCAGCGGCGGCTATGGTGCTGGGCGAAGCACTTGGCGCCAGAAGCGAAACGGTCGCTCGCCATCTGCTAACTCCGCAACGCACCCACTCGGGCCAGCCGGCAGTGTGGATCGTTGATGAGGCATCCTTGCTTTCTGCCCGCGACACGGCGCGTTTGTTCGCGCAAGCAGAAAAGGACAACGCGCGCGTCATCCTTGTCGGCGACGTCCAGCAGTTGGGATCGGTTGAAGCAGGTGCAGCCTTCGCCCAGTTGCAAGGCGCCGGCATGAACACGGCAAGGCTGCATGACATCGTCCGGCAGACCAACTTGGCGACCAAGGAAGCGGTCCTGGCTTCCATCGAAGGCGATGCAAGACGGGCACTTGCCGCGCTGGACCGGGGTGGCGGGCGCATCGTTGAAAGCGCTGACCGGGCCGAACGCTTTGCCGCCATGGCCACGCACTATGCCGGGCTGGACAAGGCAGTACGCGCGCGCACGCTGGTGATCGAGCCATCACGCGAGGGCCGTGACGCGCTCACTGTCGAGATCCGTGATGCCTTGACCCGAGCAGGCGCATTGTCCGGCCCGGCGGTCAGGATGCGCAGCCTGGCGAACAAAGGACTAACCCGTGTCGATGCGCGTGACCCTTTGGCCTACGACAAGGGTGATATTGTGCGCTTCACGCGCGACTATGTCGACAAAGGCGTGGTCCGGGGTGAAGCCTATCGGGTCGAGTCGATCGACCCTGACAAGGCGGCCATCACGCTCAAATCCGAGGACGGGCGGGAGGTGGATTGGCGTCTGCGGCAATGGGGGGCAACCAACAGCCAGGCGTTCGTGCCGCAGAAGTTGGACTTGAAGGTTGGCGACCGTATCCAGTTCACCCGCAATGACCGTGAGGCAGGGCGCATCAACGGCGACCGCGGCGAGGTGATCGCCGTGGACGAGCAATCACGCAGCGCGACTATCCGAACGGCGCGGGGGAAGAAGGAGACGCTGCAGCTTGATTCAGCACGCGATCAGCACATCCGGCATGCCTATGTGGACACGGCCTTTGCAGCCCAGGGCCGCACCGCCGACCATGTCCTGATCCATGCCGATAGCAAGGCAACCAACCTGGTCGATCAAAAGAGCTTCTACGTCGGCTTATCCCGGGCCAGGGCAACTGCGACGGTCTTCACCAATGATCGTGACCGCCTGATTGCGGCAATCAGCGAGCGGGCTGGGCAGGTGCAGACGGCTGTGGCGCACGTTGCCAGCGCGATGCCGGCGCCCTCTGCGGCCAAGACGCTCGGCGCTGGCTTGGGCTGAAAGTCAAAGAGGGTGGACGCGTGCAACCCGGTATCTGCTTTGTGATTTTGGTACTATTATTAATTTTGATAGCGCAAAATCTGATATTTGGCGCGGCTGTAGATCCACCGGCTTTCGTTAATGATGGCTTCGGCGCCAATGTCCACCACGGATGGTTTTTATCCGACGCTCACTTGCCGTGGACGGACGGAGCGCTGTTCAACCGAGCATGGGCTGGAATGGCCTTTGATCTCGCTCAGGCCTCGTTTTTCTTTATACGCTTCTACATCGGCGCGGGCGAGCAAATCATCGAGATTACCCAAGGCAGCGGCGGAAACGGCTGATCCGACGCTCGCACCGAGGTGGTGATAGTGGCCACCCGCCCAGATGGGCATTGAAACAGCCTCCCTTATTAGAGCTGAAAATGCACGGGCATCATTTTCGTGGCTAAGGCCAGTCTGCAATATTACGAACTCGTCGCCACCAACCCTAGATGGGGTAACGGTCCGG
>NZ_KE148497.1:0-308 GCF_000410615.1 Novosphingobium sp. B-7
CCCGCCAGCGCCTGCGCGCGCGCCTTGGCACCCAGACCGCCGAGCGAAGGCGTGCGCTTGCGCCGCACCAGCGCATCGACCAGCAGGCGCTGCCCGGTCGCCCGCGCAATCTGCGTTGCCAGCAATGCTGACTGATTATAGCCGCGCTGCCACAGCCGCCAGCGGTGCAGCGGCACCGGCACGATCAGCCATTCCCCGTCGAGTGGCGGCAGGCGCGCCACCATCAGGCGTGCCATCAGCCCGGCCAGCCCCACCTTGCGGCCATGCTTGAATCGCAGCACCAGGGTGCGTGTGGCATCGCCATAGAG
>NZ_KE148497.1:464-751 GCF_000410615.1 Novosphingobium sp. B-7
GGTTGGCCCAGCACGCGGCGCACAGCCCGCCATGCGTGGCCAGGGTTTCCCCGCACAGCGGGCAGCGCGGCGGAAACAGCAGGTCAACGACCGGGGCAAGAAACGCGGGGCGCAGCATCGCTGGCCATGCTTCCACCAGCGCAAGAGGCTTGGCAAGCGCGCAGCTTGCGGGCAGGCAGCACGGCATGGCCCAAACCACGCCCCCCGCCCCGCCCGAAATCTTTGCCCGCCACCGCCGCCTGGCCCAGCGCGCGCGCATGCGCCGCCTGGCCACACGGCCCGATGCC
>NZ_KE148497.1:1127-13446 GCF_000410615.1 Novosphingobium sp. B-7
CGCTGCGCAGCGTGATGCTGGCCGCCGACGCGGATCGGCCCGCCCCGCGCGTACACCCGCAAGTGGATGTGCGCGCTGGCGGGCAATTGCTGCAACGCGCCGGCTTTGCCGATCCGGTGATCGACAGCCGCAGCCTGGCCGTACGCTATCGCAGCCTGACCCGGCTCGTGCAGGACTTGCGCGACCAGGGCCTGTCCAACTGCCTCGCCCGCCCCGGCGCGCCGCTCGGCAAGGCCGCCCTGGCCCGCGCGCAAGAGGCCTTTGCCGCCGCTGCTGATGCGGAAGGGCGGGTTACCGAGACGTTCGAGATCCTGACGCTGAGCGGCTGGGCCAAGCCGCTGCGCGCGCCGAAGTTTTAGGCGGAACGCCCCCTCCACCACCCCTGCGCGGCGGTCCCCCTCCCCATGCCATGGGGAGGATCGCCAAGGTCCTCCCCACAGCGTGGGGAGGGGGACCAGCCGCAGGCTGGTGGAGGGGCTTTGATCCTTACGCCTTCAATGCCGCCTGCGCTGCGGCCAGGCGCGCGATCGGCACGCGGTAGGGGCTGGCCGAGACGTAATCGAGGCCGACCTTTTCGCAGAATGCGATCGAGGCGGGATCGCCGCCGTGCTCGCCGCAGATGCCCAGCTTGATATCGGGGCGGGTCTGGCGGCCGCGCTCGGCCGCCAGTTCCACCAGTTGGCCCACGCCCTCGATATCCAGGCTGACGAACGGGTCGCGCGGATAGATGCCCTGGTCGACATAGGGGTTGAGGAAGCGCGCGGCATCGTCGCGGCTTACGCCCAGGGTGGTCTGCGTCAGGTCGTTGGTGCCGAAAGAGAAGAACGTGCCTTCCTCGGCGATTTCCCCGGCCATCAGCGCGGCGCGCGGCAGTTCGATCATCGTGCCGACCAGGTAATCCAGCGTCTTGCCCTTGTCGGCAAAGACCTGTGCGGCCACGCGATCGACCAGCGCGCGCAGGATCTGCAGTTCCTTCTTGGTGGCAACCAGCGGGATCATCACCTCGGGCACGACTGCTTCGCCAGACTTGGTGGCCACTTCCACCGCAGCCTCGAAGATCGCCTGGGCCTGCATTTCATAGATTTCGGGGAACGTGATGCCCAGGCGGCAGCCGCGATGGCCGAGCATCGGGTTGAACTCGTGCAGTTCCCCGGCGCGACGCTTGAGGTGGTCGACGCCCAGGCCGGTCACTTCGGCCAGTTCCTCGAACTCTGCATCGGCATGCGGCAGGAATTCGTGCAGCGGCGGATCGAGCAGCCGGATCGTCACCGGCAGGCCGGCCATCACGTCGAAGATCGCGATGAAATCGGCGCGCTGTTCGGGCAGCAGCTTGGCCAGCGCGGCGCGGCGGCCGGCTTCGTCTTCGGCCAGGATCATCTGGCGCACGGCGGAAATGCGCCCGGCTTCGAAGAACATATGCTCGGTGCGGCACAGGCCGATGCCTTCGGCGCCGAACTGGCGCGCCACCTGGCAATCCGTCGGCGTTTCGGCGTTGGTGCGCACTTTCATGCGGCGGTGCTTGTCGGCCCAGACCATCAGCGTGGCGAAATCGCCGACAAGTTCGGGTTCCACCATCGCCACTTCGCCGGCCATGATCTCGCCGGTCGAACCGTCGAGCGTGATCACGTCGCCTTCGGCCAGGTCACGGGTGCCGATCCGCGCCTTGCGCGCGGTCATGTCGATCGACAGGCCCGACGCGCCCGAGACGCAGGGGCGGCCCATGCCGCGTGCCACCACGGCGGCGTGGCTGGTCATGCCGCCGCGCGCGGTGAGGATGCCCTTGGCCGCATGCATGCCGTGAATGTCTTCGGGCGACGTTTCCACGCGCACCAGGATCACGCTGTCGCCACGCTCGGCGCGCGCCTGGGCGGTATCGGCGTCGAACACGATCGCGCCGCTGGCCGCGCCCGGCGAGGCGGGCAGCCCCTTGGCCAGCACATCGCGCGGCGCCTTGGGATCGAGCGTGGGGTGGAGCAGCTGGTCGAGCGCCATGGGATCGACCCGGGCGATCGCGGTGGCCTCGTCGATCAGGCCCTCGCCCACCATGTCCACCGCCATCTTGAGCGCGGCCTTGGCGGTGCGCTTGCCCGAGCGGGTCTGCAGCATCCACAGCTTGTTCTTTTCAACCGTGAACTCGATGTCCTGCATGTCCTTGTAGTGCTTTTCCAGCAGCTCGAACACGCTGGCCAGCTCGGCATACGCCTGCGGCATGGCCTCTTCCATCGACAGAGGCTTGGCCCCGGCCCGCTCGCGTGCGGCCAAGGTCAGATATTGCGGGGTGCGGATGCCGGCCACCACGTCTTCACCCTGGGCGTTGACCAGCCATTCGCCGTAATAGGCCTTTTCGCCGGTCGCCGGATCGCGGGTGAAGGCAACGCCCGTGGCCGAGGTATCGCCCATGTTGCCGAACACCATGGCCTGGACGTTGACCGCCGTGCCCCATTCGGCCGGAATGTCGTTGAGCTTGCGATAGACCTTGGCGCGTTCGCTTTCCCAGCTATCGAACACCGCGCCGATCGCGCCCCACAGCTGCTCGTGCACGTCCTGCGGGAACGGACGGCCTAGCTCCTCTTCGACGATCGCCTTGTATTCGCCCACCAGCTTGCGCCAGTTGTCCGCGCTCATTTCCACATCGGCGTAATAGCCGTTGTCTTCCTTGGCGATTTCCAGCGCATCTTCAAAGCGGTGATGGTCCACGCCCAGCACCACGTCGGAATACATCTGGATGAAGCGGCGATAGCTGTCCCAGGCAAAGCGCGCGTCGCCGGAATCGGCCGAAAGCCCCTCAACCGTCACGTCGTTGAGGCCGAGGTTGAGCACGGTATCCATCATGCCCGGCATCGACACCCGCGCGCCCGAGCGCACCGAGACCAGCAGCGGATTGCCCGCATCGCCAAACACGCGGCCGGTCGCCGCTTCGATGTGCGAGAGCCCAGCGGCCACGCCGGCCTTGATGTCGGCGTCAAACTGCTTGCCGGCCGAATTGTATTGCGTGCACACTTCGGTGCTGATGGTGAAGCCGGGCGGCACCGGCAGGCCGATGCCCGCCATCTCGGCCAGGTTGGCGCCCTTGCCCCCGGTAATGGTCTTATCCTTGGCCCGAGGATCGTCGTTGCGCGCACCACCGCCGAAATGGAATACGTATGCACTCATGATTACAGTCCGTTCCTTGAGCAAAGGTCAGTCATTGCGAGGTCCAGGAAATGGACCGAGGGCGCTTAGCCCTCGATCCGCGAGAAGTCCGCTACTTTGTGCACCGCAGCACGGAATTGGTCAAGCAGGGCCAAGCGATGGGCCCGCTTTTCCGCATCTGCGTCGTTCACCGTAACGTCATCGAAAAACGCATCGATCGGCGCGCGGAGCGAGGCCAGCGCGGCCATGGCGGTGGTGAATGCCTCTTGCGCCACGGCAGTTTCCACCTGCGGCTCGGCCTGGGCGAGCGCCGCCATCAACGCCGCTTCGGCCGGTTCGGGGGGGTAGGACAGCGCCGCTTCGCCATGGGCAAATTCGGCCGCGACATCCTTGAACAGCGGATCGTCGACAAGCACCAGCGGGTCTTCCTCGCCAGTGGGCGGCACCACGCCTTCGCCCTGCGCGCCAGCCGTGGCCGCTGCTTCCTTCTTGAGGATATTGGCCGCGCGCTTGTAGCCCGCCAGCAGATTGACGCCATCCTCGGTGCCGACGAACGCCTGAAGCGCCGACACGCGCGCCAGCAGGCGCACGAGATCGCTTTCACCGCCAAGGGCAAGCACGGCATCGATCAGGTCGTGGCGCACGCCAGCTTCACGCTGCTGCACCTTGAGGCGGTCGGCAAAGAAGCCGAGCAAATCGCCTTCGGCCACGGCGAAGCGCAGATGGTTCTCGGTGATCAGGCGAATGATGCCAAGGGCGGCACGGCGCAGCGCGAAGGGGTCTTTCGACCCGGTGGGCTTTTCGTCGATCGCAAAGAAGCTGCGCAGCGTATCGAGCTTGTCCGCCAGCGCGACGCAGACCGAAACCGGCGCGGTGGGTACATCGTCACCCTGCCCCACCGGCTTGTAGTGATCGCGGATCGCGTCGGCCACGGCATCGACCAGGCCTTCGGCGCGGGCGTAATAACCGCCCATCAGGCCCTGCAGTTCGGGGAACTCGCCAACCATGTCGGTGACGAGATCGGCCTTGCACAGCTGCGCCGCCTGGCGCGCCAGGGCCGGATCGGCGCCGGGCACCACGCCTTCGCGGGCGAGCCATTCAGCCAGGTCGGCCACGCGGGCGACCTTGTCGGCCACGGAGCCCAGCTTTTCGTGGAACGTGATGCGCGCCAGCTTTTCGGCCTGGCGGGCGAGCGGCACCTTCTTGTCCTGTTCCCAGAAGAAGCGGGCGTCGGACAGGCGCGCGGCGAGCACCTTGCGGTTGCCCGCCACGATCGCCGCGCCGCCATCGGTGGCGGCGATATTGGCCGTGCAGACAAAGGCGTTGGCCAGCTTGCCGGCAGCGTCGCGGCAGATGAAATACTTCTGGTTGACCCGCGCGGTCAGCTGAATCACTTCTGGCGGCACGTCGAGGAACGCCTCGTCAAAACGGCCGAGCAGCGGCTGGGGCCATTCGGTGAGGCCGGCGTTTTCCACCACCAGCCCTTCATCGTCCACCAGCACGAGGCCGGCAGCCTGCGCCGCGGCGCGCGCGCCATCGCGCACCAGCGCCTCGCGCTCGGCGTGGTCGACGATCACGTAGGCATCGCGCAAGCGGGCGGCATAGTCGGCCGCGCCAGTGATGGTGATGTCACCGCTGTGGTGGAAACGGTGCCCACGCGTGACCGTGCCAGAGCGGATGCCGCCCACTTCGAGGTCGATCGCCTCGTCGCCCAGGATCGCGATGATGCCCGAGAGCGGGCGCACCCAGCGCAAGGATTCCGGGCTGAACGAGGCGGCGCCCCAGCGCTGCGACTTGGGCCAGGGAAACGCGCGGACGATCGCCGGGATGGCCTGGGCCAGCACATCCTTGGTCGCGCGGCCGGGCTTTTCGGTGATGGCGAACAGCACGCCATCGCGCTCGGTCAGTTGCTCGCGGGTCAACCCGGTCTTGCGCAGGAAGCCTTCCAATGCCTGCGGCGGGGCCGAGGCGCGCGGCCCCTTCACTTCCTCACTGACAGCTTGCGTGCCCAGCGGCAGATCGCGCGCGATCAGCGCCAGCCGGCGCGGCGTGGACCATACGGTGATCGCGCCCGGCGTCAGCCCGGCGGCGGTCAATTCCTTGACGAACAGCTTTTCCAGATCGGCGCGCGCGCCGGCCTGCATCCGCGCGGGGATTTCTTCGCTGCGCAGTTCGAGCAGGAAATCGGCGGTCATGCGGCGTCTCGCTTGGGTGTGTTCAAGGTGGTGTCAGCGCCCTTCGACAGGCTCAGGGCGAACGGGGTGTGAGAACCAATCCAGGGGACCGTTCGGGCTAAGCTTGTCGAAGCCCCACGCGCAACAAGCCGGCTCATGCGCTCCACCCCGGGAATTTCTGCGCCCACTCGTCCTGGTACTTGGCCATATAGGCTTCGCACGAACCGCGCGCGAGGTCGCGCACCTTGCCCATATAGCTGGCGCGTTCCTGCACCGAGATCACGCCGCGCGCCTGCAACAGGTTGAACACGTGGCTGGCCTCGATCGCCTGTTCATAAGCCGGGATCGGCAGCTTGGCGTCGAGGCAGTTGCGGCATTCCGCCACCGCCTTGTTGAACAGGTCGAACAGCGCGTCGGTATTGGCGATCTCGAAGTTCCACTTCGACATCTGGCGTTCGTTTTCCAGGAACACCTGGCCATAAGTCACGCCGTGGCTGTTATAGGCCAGGTCATAGACGTTATCGACGCCCTGGATATACATCGCCAGGCGTTCCAGGCCATAGGTCAGCTCGCCGGCCACCGGCTTGCAATCAAACCCGCCCATCTGCTGGAAATAGGTGAACTGGGTCACTTCCATCCCGTCGCACCACACTTCCCAGCCTAGGCCCCAGGCGCCCAGCGTCGGGCTTTCCCAGTCATCCTCGACAAAGCGGATATCGTGCTGCAGCGGATCGACGCCGATGGCGCGCAGGCTGTCGAGATAGAGATCCTGCATGTCGGCCGGGCTCGGCTTCATGATCACCTGGTACTGGTAATAATGCTGAAGCCGGTTGGGATTTTCGCCATAGCGGCCGTCGGTCGGCCGGCGGCTGGGCTGGACATAGGCCGCGTTCCACGGCTCTGGCCCCAGCGAGCGCAGCGTGGTGGCGGGGTGAAACGTACCCGCGCCCACGCGCATGTCATAGGGTTGCAGGACAAGGCAGCCCTTGTCGCTCCAGTAAGCGTGGAGGCGCAGGATCATGTCCTGCAGGCTGAGCGGCTTTGGTGCAGTATCGGCCATGGTGTGCCGCCCATGGCCGATGGCGCAGCGCAAATCAACCGCCAGCAGGCGCAACATGGGGACTTCCCATTGCGCGCTGCCCTGTGCATGGGACAAGGCATGCGCCGCTTCCTTGCCCAAATCCCCGCCCGCATCGCCGCCTGTGCCGCCATGGCGCTGCTGCAGGCCCCTTTTTCTGCCGATGCGCAGACCATCACGCTGCCTGCGCCGCAAGAGGCCGCCGCCGATGCGGCGCCCTCGCGCCCGGCGCTGTGGAAAGTGGCTGACGCCGATACCACGATCTGGCTGTTCGGCACGATCCACATGCTGCCCAAGGGCGGCGCGCCGTGGCTGGTCGGCCCCGTCGCCAAGGCGCTGAACGGATCGGACACGCTGGTGACCGAGGTGACGCAGGCCGATATGCACGCCGCGATCGACACTGCGCCCGGCCTGCTGCCCAAGGGGCAGACCCTGACGGCCCTGCTGGGGCCACAGCGCGCGGCGCGGCTGGCGGCCACGCTCACCGCTTCGGGCGTGCCGGCCACGCAGTTGGATGCCTACAAGCCCTGGATGGCGGCCACCGCGCTGTCGATGCTGCCTCTGGTTCAGCGTGGCTATCAGCCGTCGCACGGCGTGGAAGCCGCGCTGCAGGCGGCCCACCCGCAACGGCAAGCAGGGCTGGAGACCGTGGCGTTCCAGCTTGGCCTGATTGACAGCCTGCCCCAGGATGCCCAGATCGCCTGGCTCGATAGCGTGATCGCCCAGTACGACACGATCGGCGAACAGATCGCCGGCATCGTTGCGGCCTGGCGCCAGGGCAATGCCGAGGAACTGGGCAAGCTGATGACCGCCGACATGCAGGACGATCCCCGCCTGATCGACGCGCTGCTGATCCGCCGCAATGCCACCTGGGCCAAGTGGATCGAACAGCGGCTGAAAACGCCGGGCACGGTGTTCTTGGCCGTGGGCGCCGGGCATCTGGCCGGCAAGGGCAGCGTGCAGGAAGACCTGGCGCGCGACGGCATCACTGTGACGCGGGTGCAATGACCATGACCATGCGCTGGAAACCGTTCCTCGTCGCCGCCCTGGCCCTGCTCGCTGCGGCGTGTCACAAGGCAGCACCACCGCCGCTGCCGGCCAAGGTGGCGCTGTGGGAAATCGCCGATACCAGCGGCACGCGCGGCTGGATATTCGGCACGGTGCATGCCTTGCCCGCTGGCGTGCAATGGCGCCGCCCGGCGATCGACCACGCGCTGGCCAATGCCGATCGCCTGGTGCTGGAAATCGCCCAGCCGCTCGATGGCAATGTCGCCGGCGTCGCCCTGGCGCGCCTCGCCTATACCGCCGGCCTGCCGCCGCCCTCGGCGCGCGTCGCCATGAAGTATCGCGATGCGCTGGCCAAGGTCTACAAAGACCTCAACCTGACCGACGCACAGTTCCAGAATGAGGAATCCTGGGCGGTCGCCCTGCAGATCGCCGCGATCGGCGGCCAGAAGGAAGGCATGGACCCAGCCAGCGGGGTGGAGCCGCAACTGCGCAAGCTGATCGGGGGCAAGCCGGTGGCGGGCCTGGAAACGCTGGATGGGCAGTTTGGCATATTCGACGCCCTGCCCGATCGCGCGCAGCAGACCCTGCTGGAACAGATCGCCGTGGAAGCGGCCGATAACCGCGACGACGATGCCGACATGGTGCGCCTGTGGCTGCGCGGCGATGACCTGGGCATTGCGCGCGAGAGCCAGAAGGGCTTCCTGGCTGATCCCACGCTGCACCAGGCATTGCTCACCGCGCGCAACGCGGACTGGGCCAGCCAGATCGATGCCATGCTCAAGGATGGCGCCGCGCCGTTCATCGCCGTGGGCGCAGCGCACGTGGCCGGCAGCGATGGCCTGCCCGCGCTGCTCCAAGCCAAGGGCTGGCTGGTGCGCCGGGTGGAGTGATCGCGCACGCCCCTTGCTTTTTCGGCCCGATCCGCTAAGGGCCGCCGCTTCCCCGTCATGGTCATCCCTGGAGGCGTGGCGGAAGGAACATGCAACAGATTTATTTCGGAAGGTATTTCACATGAGCGAGACGCTGACCCTGTCGGCTGAGCTGCGCGAACGGGCAGGCAAGGGAGCCTCCCGTGCCCTGCGCCGCGAAGGCCGCACTCCTGCCGTGGTTTATGGCGGCAACCAGGAACCGGTTGCCATCCACCTCGAAGAAAAGGAACTGGCACGTGCCCTGGGCACCGGCCACTTCTTCAACTCGATCGTCGAACTGACCATCGGCGGCAAGAAGGTCCGCACTCTGCCCAAGGACGTGGCTTTCCACGCCGTGAGCGACCGTCCGCAGCACGCAGACTTCCTGCGCGTGAGCGCGAATGCCGAAGTGCACGTGAACGTGCCCGTGGTGTTCCAGAACGAAGAAAAGGCCCCCGGCATCAAGCAGGGCGGCGTGCTCAACGTTGTGCGCCACGAACTGGAACTGGTGTGCGAAGCCAACAAGATCCCCGATGACATCATCGTCGATCTTTCGGGCCTGGAAATCGGCGATTCGGTGCACATCAGCGCCGTGAAGCTGCCGGCCGGCGCCCGCTCGGCGATCACCGACCGCGATTTCACCATCGCGACGATCGCCACGCCGACCGTTCTGACCGAGGAAGAAGAAGCTGCTGCTGGCGAAGCCAGCGAAGGCTGATCTTTCCGGCACGGCAGCTTTCGGGCTGCCGCATCGGTTCAAGGAACCCCTCCCCAACCGGGAGGGGTTCTTTTTTGCGCTGCGCCCATGCAATAGGCACGCGCGCCACACCTGCAAACCACAACCGGAGCATCTGCCATGCAAGTCTGGGTTGGCCTGGGAAATCCCGGCCCGCAATACGCCCTGCACCGCCACAACGTCGGCTTCATGGCGCTCGACACGATTGCCGATGTCCACGGCTTTGGCCCGGTGCAGAAGAAGTTCCAAGGCTGGGTGCAGGAAGGCCGCATCGGCGGGCAGAAGATCATCCTGCTCAAGCCCGCCACGTTCATGAACGAAAGCGGCCGCGCCGTGGGCGAGGCACTGCGCTTCTACAAGCTCGCCACCGATGCCCTCACCGTGTTTCATGACGAACTGGACCTGGCGCCGTTCAAGGTGAAAGTGAAGCAGGGCGGCGGCCATGCCGGGCACAATGGCCTGCGTTCGATCGACCAGCACTGCGGCGCGGAATTTCGCCGCGTGCGCCTAGGCATCGGCCACCCCGGCCACAAGGACCGCGTCACCGGCTATGTCCTGGGCCCCTTTGCCAAGGCCGAGCACGATGACCTGGTCACCATGCTGGGCGCCGTGGCAGCAGAAGCCGATCGGCTGGCCCAAGGCGACGATACCCGCTTCATGAGTGATGTGGCCCGGCGCCAGCAGGATTGACACGCGCCAGCAAGATTGAAATGTCCTGAAAAGGTTAACGCGAATTTCCGGAAAAACCGTCGGAATCGCTTACAACCGACACACCCGTGAAACGGCGTTAACCACCAAAAAGCGCTGATTTCTGCAATTGGCACCGCTTTTGCTTTTACTTCTGTCAACCAAGACAGAGCATTCGGATCTAATGGTTCGAACGTCTGCCTTCCAGTTTGAAACTTCAAGTTTGACAGGGGACTGACCATGAAGCGTTCGATTGCCATCCTCGCCGCCGCGCTGACCACCACCATCGCTGCCGCCCCGGCCCACGCCACCTTCTTCCACACGCACTATTGCAACTGCGGCCACTCGGCCGGCGCGGCGATGTGCGGCAGCAGCTCGTCCAGCTCGACCTCGACCTCGGGTGGCAGCACCACGTCTTCGACCACCTCGTCCACCTCGGGCGGTTCGACCACGTCGTCGACTTCGGGTGGCAGCACCACCTCGACCTCGACCGGCGGCTCGACCACGTCGTCGACTTCGGGCGGCAGCACCACCTCGACCTCGACCGGCGGCTCGACCACGTCGTCGACTTCGGGCGGCAGCACCACCTCGACCTCGACCGGCGGCTCGACCACGTCGTCGACTTCGGGCGGCAGCACCACCTCGACCTCGACCGGCGGCTCGACCACGTCGTCGACTTCGGGCGGCAGCACCACCTCGACCTCGACCGGCGGCTCGACCACGTCGTCGACTTCGGGCGGCAGCACCACCTCGACCTCGACCGGCGGCTCGACCACGTCGTCGACTTCGGGCGGCAGCACCACCTCGACCTCGACCGGCGGCTCGACCACGTCGTCGACTTCGGGCGGCAGCACCACCTCGACCTCGACCGGCGGCTCGACCACGTCGTCGACTTCGGGCGGCAGCACCACCTCGACCTCGACCGGCGGCTCGACCACGTCGTCGACTTCGGGCGGCAGCACCACCTCGACCTCGACCGGCGGCTCGACCACGTCGTCGACTTCGGGCGGCAGCACCACCTCGACCTCGACCGGCGGCTCGACCACGTCGTCGACTTCGGGCGGCAGCACCACCTCGTCGTCGACCGGCGGCACCGACGTGCCGGAACCGGGCATGCTGGGCCTGATGGGCGCTGGCCTGGCTGGCCTGGCGTTCGTGCGTCGTCGTCGCCGCTGAAGGCTTGGCGCGGGCTGCGACACACCAGCGCAGGGACGGGCCGGCACGCTGAACGCATGCCACCCGGCTGACCCAAAGCCCGCCTAACGCCGATGTTTCGCGAAAAAATGCCGTCCAAGCCTGGCTTGGGCGGCATTTTTGCGTTCGGATGGAGTGTGCGCCGTCAGTGGGCCTGGGCGCGAGCGAGATCGGCGCGGAACAGGCGGTTGGCCGGATCGGCATCGACCGCGCGGCTCAACAGATGCTGCGCGGCGGCCATGTCCTGCCCGGCGTTGAGCCGCACGAGGCCAGCGATGTGCAGCATGTCGGGATCGCGCGGCGCCTGGGCCAAGGCGCGGTCGGCATAGGCGATCGCGTCCTGGTGGCGGCCAGCGTTGGTGCAGGCCACCGCCAGCCGCTTGAGCACTTCGGGATCGCTGCCATTGCCCAGCAACGCGGTATAGGCGGTGATTGCTGCGGCCCAATCGCGCCGGCCCAGCGCCGCCTGGCCATCGGCGGCCAGGCGCTGGTCCTGCTGCCATTGACCCGAGCGCAACCGCGCTGCCAGCGCATCGGCCGAGGGATCACCCGCTGCCCGCGCCGCGCGCAGGGCCAGATCCAGTTCGCGCTGGCCAGCCAGCAGCGAATCCGACAAGGGCCGGATCGTGCGCAGCGCCGTGCCGGGATCGCCGGTGGCCAGTTGCGCTTCGGCCAGCATCATACGCGAATAGGGATTTTGCGGCGAGAGCAGCAGCGCGCGGGCAAAGATCACGCGGGCCTGCTCGGGATGGCCCAGGCGCAGCAGCGCCTCGGCATAGGTCAGCCCATTGGGGGTGCGTGGATCGAGATCGACCTCATGCGGCGCCAAGAGCTGGCGTACCTTTTCCCAATCGCCTTTTTCGCTGGCGAACTGCACCTGCAGATCGAGCACGCGTGAATCGCCCGGCGCGAGGCGCGCGGCCTTGCCGATGAGGCCGATCGCGCGGTCGAGCTGGCTTTGCATGTCAGCCAGGTTGGCCCGCTCGATCAGCGGCTCGATCCGGCGGGGATAGGCCGCAATTGCGCGGTCATAGGCAGCGCCGGCCGCGTCTAGCTGGCCTTGCCGGACCCGCAGCGCCCCTTCGACCATCGCGGTATCGAGGCCCTTGGGATCGAGCCGCTGCATCACGGCCAGGACCTGGTCGGCCCCGGCAAAATCTTCGGCCGTGATCAGGAAGCGGGCATAGTCGCGCGCGAGTTGCACATTGTCTCCGGCAGCCATGCCCTGGCGAAACGCGGCCAGCGCCTGGGCATTGTCACCCAGAGCCTGGTGCGCTGCGGCCCGCAGGCGCCAGGCATCGGCATCGCCATCCTGGCCCAGCAGCGACAGCGCCTGGCGCGGCAGGCCGCGCAGCAGGGCTGCTTCGGCCTTCATGCGGTTGACCGCCGGCCCGCCACCGCC
>NZ_APCQ01000086.1:0-24646 GCF_000410615.1 Novosphingobium sp. B-7
GGCCGACAGGCGCTGCATCCGCAATTGCGCGCTCAGCGCCAGGGCGCGGGCCAGGTGCGGCCGCAGGCTGTCGAGCTGGCGCGCCGCCGTGCGCGAGGCGGCATGGCTGGAAAAGCCTTCCACTGCCAGGATCAGGCCATCGTCCCCCGCGCCCTGAACCAGCGTTGCCGCGCCGGCGTCGGCACGGTGCGGCGTGAGGAATTGCGCATAGATTGGCAGCGTCGCCAGTTCTTGCGAGGTGTGCAGGTCGCTGTCGGTCAGGAAGCCGGGATGCGCGCCGCGTTCCATCAGGCGGCCCACGCGCGTGTTGTGGGCGTTGAAGCCCTGCTCCATGAACGCCTCGGTCATGGCGCGCACGCCATCGGTGGAGGTGATCGCCATGCCTTGCGGGCCGATGCGGATCAGGTTGCTGCCTTGTGCGCCCAATCGCTCGGCCAAGGACTGCAATACCGCCAGCCAGCGTTCGGGCACGGCCGCCGCTTCATAGATATCCCCGATCAACCCCGCATCGAACATGCCCGCCAAATCACCTGCCCGCCGTTCCCCACGGGAAGGTTAGCGCAGATTGTGACAGGAAAACAGCCGACCTGATCAGAGCTGCCGCTTTTCGAGATAGGCACGGAAGGCCGCGATGCTGTCGGGCACGTCGGCCCGGCCAAAGCCGATACGGAACCGGTCAGTGGGGACAGGGCCCAGTTCGGAATGATAGATGCCCGAAGGCAGCAACAGCACGCCGGCCTGGGTCACCAGGTCTTCGCAGAACGCGTCCACCGTACCCGGTCCGCGCCAGCGCGGATAGCCCACGCAGCCGCCATCCGATCGCGTCCATTCGAACAAGTGCGGATAATCGGCAAAGAATGCATCGAGCAGTGCAAGGTTGGCGCGCACCAGGGCGTTGTTGCGCCCAACGATGCGCTCGCCTGCACGCAGGGCGATGATGCCCAGCGCTTCGCTAGGCGCAGAGTTGCAGATCGACAGGTAGTGCTTCATCCGCTCCATGCGCGAGAGCAACTCCTGGTCCTGACAGGCGATCCAGCCGATGCGCAGCCCCGGCAGGCCATAGGCCTTGGACAGCACATTGAGCGACAGGCCGCGCTCATAGATATCGGCGACCTGCGGCAGGTGCCGCGCCGGGTCGGGGCCGAGCAGGCGATAGACCTCGTCGCTGAAAATCCAGATGCCATGGCGCCGGCACAGCGCCACCAGCCCATCGAGCGTGGCGCGATCGGGGATGCAGCCGGTGGGATTGTGCGGGAAATTGATAGACACCAGCCGCGTATTGGGGCGGATGGCGGCGGCCACGCGATCGAGATCGAGCCGCCAGCCCTGGTCGGGATCGAGCGGCACCCCCGTGACGGCGCAAAGCGAGAGCGGCACGGTTTCGGCGGCCTGGTAATTGGGCGTGATGACGATGGCGTGATCGTCTGCCCCCAAGAGCACGTGGTTGGCGACATAGATGCCCTCTTCCGCGCCGGCAAAGCACAGCACGTTGTCAGGCGTCATGGTGTCATAGGTGCGGGCGATTTCGGCGCGCAGCACTGGTGCGCCGAACGTCTGGGTATAGCCCAGCCACTGCGCATCGAAGGCGGCGGCATCGGCCGGATCGGCCAGCGCCAGCAGTTCGCGCACCGTCATGCTTTGCGCGTCGGATGCGGTCAGGTGATGGCGGGCGGCAAATTCCCAGTGCGAGAAATAGGCCTCCAGGCGGAAATCGGGAAGGTTCATGCGCGCGCTCAACTGCCCAGGGCAACCACGCCGCCGGTCGAGCCGAAGCCACCAGCCCCGCGCGCGGTATCGTCCAGTTCGCCCACCTCGAGCCAGGTGCCACGCACCACCGGCGCCAGCACCAGTTGCGCCACGCGATCGCCACGCTGGATCGAAAAGCTTTCGCTGCCGTGGTTGATCAGGATGATCTTGAGTTCGCCGCGATAGTCGCTGTCGATCGTGCCGGGGGCATTGGGCACCGAAATCCCGTGCTTGAGCGCCAGGCCCGAGCGCGGCCGCACCTGGATTTCAAACCCGTATGGGATCGCCAGGGCCAGGCCAGTGGCCACGGCATGGCGCGCGCCCGGCGCCAGGTCCAGATCCTCGGCCGCAACCACGTCCATCCCGGCAGCACCATCGGTGGCATAGGCGGGCAGGGGCAGCCCCTCGCCATGCGGCAGGCGCTTGAACATGATGGGGACCGGGCTGGAATGCGATGAGACGGTCATGCGGGTGTTCCGTTGGCAAGGGTGTGGGCGATGCGGGCGACGATGGCCTCGGCCACGGCGTCCTTGGGCATTTCGGGCAGGCTGTCCACGCCGTCGGCATCGATGATGTGGACGGTGTTGGCCATCCCGCCCATGACGTCGCCCGAAACGTCGTTGGCCACGATCCAGTCTGCCCCCTTGCGCGCGCGCTTGGCCACGGCGTGGGCAATGACATCGTTGGTTTCGGCGGCAAAGCCAACCACCAGCGCAGGCCGGCGCGGATCGCGGCACAGCGTGGCGAGGATATCGGGATTTTCCACCAGGGCGAGCGGCGGCGGGGTGCCGCTGCCATCCTTCTTGAGCTTGTGCGCCGGGGCATCGGCGGTGCGCCAATCGGCCACGGCCGCCACCATCACCGCCACGTCTGCAGGCAGGGCAGCATCCACTGCGGCGGCCATCTCGCGCGCGGTTTCCACGTCGACGCGGTCAACGCCTGCTGGCGTGGGCAGGGTGACGGGCCCGGCCACCAGCGTCACGCGCGCGCCAGCCTGCGCGGCGGCGGCGGCGATGGCAAAGCCCTGCCGCCCGCTCGATCGGTTGGCGATATAGCGCACCGGATCGATCGGTTCGTGGGTAGGGCCGGCCGTCACCAGCACATGGCGCCCGGCGAGTGGGCCAGGGGTGGGCATGGGCAGGGGCGTTGGCGCAGCGAACGGGTTGGCATGGCCTTCCAGCTGTGCCTGGATCGCCGCCCAGATCGCCTCGGGTTCGGGCAGGCGGCCGGGGCCGAATTCGCCACAGGCCATCGCGCCGACATCGGGTTCCACCACGGTCACGCCCGATGCGCGCAAGGTGGCGACGTTGCGCACGGTGGCGGCATGCTGCCACATGCGCACGTTCATCGCCGGCACGGCCAGCACCGGCTTGTCGGTGGCGAGCAGCAGCGTGGTGGCCAGATCGTCGGCAATACCGGCGGCCATGCGCGCTAGCAGATCGGCCGTGGCCGGGCACACCACCACCAGGTCTGCCTGGCGCGACAGCTGGATATGGCCCATTTCCACTTCGTTCTTCAGATCCCACAGCGTGGTGTGCACGGGATTTTCGCTGAGCGCGGCCAGCGTCATCGCGGTCACGAAATGGGCGCCGCCCTCGGTCAGCACGCAGGTGACATCGCCCCCGCCCTTGCGGATCAGGCGGACGAGTTCGCAGGCCTTGTAGGCGGCAATGCCGCCTCCGACGATCAGCAGGATACGCGTGGATGGCATGACGCGGCTTGTGCCGCCTTGCCGCGGCAGGCGCAAGGTTTTGCGCCAGGATGGGGCGAAAACGGCGGATTTGCGTCGTTCATTTTCTTTGCAAGCTGTCCGAAAGTTTGTCAGACTTGCGACAAATAGAACAGGGCGTTGGAGAGACTCGATGCGTGTGGTGCTGACCGCGCTCGTGCTGCTGGCCGGGCTGGTGGATCTGATCATTGTCGGCTCTTCGCTGCTGACGCCGCATGATGGCGCCGAACTGGCGCGCGCGGCGCATGGTCTTTCGATCATCCGCGCGCATTGCACCTCGTTCTTCAGCGTGGCCGCCGTGGCGATGATCGCCGGCGCGCTGTGGCGCAACGGCGATCTGCTGCTGGTACCCACGTTCATCTTCATCGGCGCCCTGGCCGAACGGCTGGTCAATCTCGTCGCCTTCGGCACCTATGCCAACTGGCTGCTGCCGATGGTGCTGGACGTGGCGCATATTGCCCTGCTGCTGGGCGCGCGGCACGCATTCCGCCAGGCTGATGAAGACGCGGTGCCTGCACCTGCCCCCGCGCCGCACCGCGCCAACCTGGCCTGAACCGCGATGCCGATCCGCTTCGCCCTGACCGCACTGGTATTCCTGCTCGGCCTGTTCGATGTCTTCATGGCCGCCTCGTTCCTGTTCACGCCCCACGCCGGTGCGGCGATCCTGGGTGTGAGCGCGGCGGTTCCGGCCGGCTGGGCCACGATCCGCGCCGATTTCACCGCATTTTTCGGCGTGGCGGCGCTGTGCATGATGGTTGGCGCCTGGCGCCGCAACGGCGACCTGCTGCTGGTGCCGGGCCTGCTGTTTGGCGTTGCGCTGATTGGCCGAGCGCTCGATCTGGCGCTGGTTGGCGCCTATCCGGGATGGGCCCAGCCGATGGCGGTGGAAGCCTTGCACGTGATCGTGCTGGGCGCCGCCTGGCGCATCCTGCCGCACCACCGCGTGGGGGAATTGGCAGGGTAGGGCGCTTGTCGCCCTTCTACAGGCTCAGGGCGAACGAAGCCGGAGTGCAAGGAACTGTCTCCGATCCCCGTTCGGGCTGAGCTTGTCGAAGCCCGCCAGCGCTACGCCCGAGCCGCCTTGCCACTCCATCGCCCCGCCCAGCGCAGCACCGCCTTTTGCGCCGGTCGTTCGATCCAGCGGTGCGAGGCAAAACCGGCGGCGACCGCGGTCACCAGGAAGAAGATCAGGAACGCCGGTTGCTGCGCGATCGCGCGGCTGCCCAGCGTGGCATCGATCAGCAGCACCAGCGCCACCTGCATGGGGAAATGCCACAGGTAGATGCCATAGGACGCCTCGCCCCACTGCCGGCCAAAGGCGAGCAGGTCGCGCTTGTCGGCCAGATCGATCGCCAGCGTGGCAAACAGCACGGCAAAGGTTCCGGCCAGGATCGTGGCGTCTTCGGCGTGGTAGCGGGTGGTGGCGATCCAGGCGGCGGCCACGCAGGCCAGCGCGCTGCCCAGCAGCACTGGCACCGGCAGCCACCCCCTGAGCGCGGCGGCATAGACCGCCACGCCCATGAAGAAATAGCCGATGCAGGTCAGCACCGGCTCGTCGGGCCAGCCCAGGAAGAACAGGCGCAGGACGATCATGGCCACCGGCAAGGACACCAGCAAGGGCGCGCGGCGCATCGCCGGCAACAGCACCCAGAATGCCGCATAAGCGAGGATTTCGGTGGAAAGCGACCAGCTTGGCCCGTTGAAAGACTGGTTGTGCTGCCAGCCCCAATAGTGCGCCAAGGGGATCGAGAGCAGGAAATGCTTCCAGTCCTGCTCGTGATAGATGAACGCCGTGCCGTTGATGTGGGTGTAGATCGCCTGCAACCCGGCCACGATCACCAGCGTCAAGAGGTGCAGCGGCCAGAGCCGCGCCACGCGGGCCAGCCAGAACCGCTGCATTGCCGTGCTGTCGGCAAAATAGACATGGGCAAAGACAAAGCCCGAGACCGCCCAGAAATACTGCACCGCCATGTGGCCATAATCGAACAGCCAGCGCAGCGGGTGATAGAGCGGGATCATCGCGGCGCGGTTGACGTGAAAGCCATAGCCGACCGGCGGCACGAAGAAATGCTGGTAATGCCAGAACAGCACGAAGAACGCGGCAATCACGCGTGACAGGTCAAGCGCGTTGAAATGGCGCTTGGCCAGCCGCAGCCCGGGCAACGGTGCCGGGCGCGGTGCAGGACCGGCAGCCGCGTTCACGGATGGCGATGCCAATCATCGGCCGGCGGTGGCGGCGGCGGTGGGGGCAGCAGCGGCATGTCGTGCGGATGGGGCGGGTGCGGATGGTGCCAGGCCTGGAGGCCGAGCACTGCCGCTGCACCCAAGGCTGCGGCCAGGACCAGCCCGGCCCAGCCGCCTGATCCGCCCTGCGCCTGGCCATCGCGGCGTTTGCGTTCCCACATCAGGTCCACGTGCGGAAGCGGCGGGGCTTCGGGCGCACCGCCCTTGGGCGGGAAGCGTTCCTCGATCCGGCGGATCAGGGCGGGCACGCGCAGCAGCGTGGCGGCATCGTCCTGCACACGCTGGGCGATCGCGGCTTCCGGCCCCAGTTCGTCGCGGATCCAGTTGCGCACGAACGGCGCTGCCGTTTCCCACATGTTGATATCGGGATCGAGCTGCTGCGCGATCCCTTCGACCATGACCATGGTCTTTTGCAGCAGCAGCAGGTGCGGCTGGGTCTGCATGTCGAAATCGCGGGTGATGGCAAACAGCCCGTCGAGCATCTGGCCGACCGAAAGGTCTTTCACCGGGCGGCCGCGCATCGGCTCGCCCACCGCGCGCAGCGCCGTGGCAAACTCGTCCACCGAGTGATAGCTCGGCACGTATTGCGCTTCGAAATGGATTTCGGCCACGCGCTTGTAGTCGCCCGTGGTCAGGCCATAGAGAATCTCGGCCAGCCACTGCCGCGCCTGGCGATCGATCCGGCCCATGATGCCGAAATCGATCGCGGTGATCGTGCCATCGGCCTCCACGAACAGGTTGCCCTGGTGCATGTCGGCATGGAAATAGCCGCCGCTGATTGCCTGGGTCAGGAAGGCCAGCACCAGGCGGCTGGCCATTTCCTTGCGATCGTGGCCGGCGGCATCGATGGCTTCGAGATTGCTGATCTTGACGCCATCGATCCAGTCCAGCGTCATCACGCGGCCATTGGTGCGGTCCCAATCGATGCCGGGCACACGATAGCCAGGAAAGGCGTGCATGGCATCGGCCAGTTCCGACGCGCTGGCCGCCTCGCGGCGCAAGTCCACCTCGCGCGCGGTCCAGCGCTTGAAATTGGCGATGATCAGGCGCGGGCGCAGGCGCCCGGCCTCGCCACCCAGCGCCTCCAGGTGCGCGGCGGCCCATTCATAGGTCTCGATATCGCGGGCCAGCTTTTCGCGCACGCCGGGGCGCAGCACCTTGACCGCCACCTTGCGCCCGTCGACCGTCCACGCCTGGTGGACCTGCGCGATCGAGGCGGCGCCGACGGGTTCTTCGTCAAAGCGCGAAAACAGGCTTTCCAGCGGGCGTTCGAAACTCGTTTCGATCTCGCGCCGGATCAGCGCGAAATCGACCGGCGGCAGCTTGTCCTGCAGGGCGAGCAGGTTGCGCGCCGCTTCCTCGCCCACCAGGTCGGGCCGGGTGGCCAGCGTTTGCCCCAGCTTGATCGCCGCCGGGCCGATCGCGCGAAAGGCACCGGCATAATCGGGCACCACCGGCTGGCGCGTGCCGAACCGGGCGATGCGGCACAGCCGGCGCACCGGCGCCGGGGTGTTGGGGCTTTCTTCCAGCAGGCGCAACGCGCCGTGGCGCGCCAGGATGCGGCCCCAGCCCAGCAGGCGGCGGATGTGGGTGGCAGGACGGGTCACGGCAAAGGCGCTCGCTTAGACTTTCCAGCCAGAGTGGATTGCCACCAGGCCGCCCAGGATCGGCTCCACCTTGGTGTGGCGGAACCCGGCGGCTTTGATCATGCCCTCGAATTCACCCATCTTGGGAAAGCGGCGGATCGATTCGATCAGGTAGCGATAGGATTCCGCATCGCCGGCAATGGCCTGGCCGATCTTGGGCACCAGCTTGTGCGAATAGGCATCATAGACTTCGGCAAAGCCGGGCCACTGCGTGGTGGAAAATTCCAGGCAGAAGAACCGCCCGCCGAACTTGAGCACGCGGTGCGCCTCGGCCAGGGCCTGGTCGATGCGGGTCACGTTACGGATGCCGAACGCGATCGTATAGGCATCGAAGAAGCGATCGCCGAACGAGAGTTCCTCGGCATTCTGGCGCGACCATACCAGGCCGTCGATGCCGCGCTCCATCGCTCGCTCGATGCCTACGTCGAGCATGTCCTGGTTGATGTCGGAAACCGTGATCGAGGCGCCCTCGCGCGCCATGCGAAAGGCGATGTCGCCGGTGCCGCCGGCCATGTCGAGGATCTGCTCGCCTTCGCGCGGTTTCACGCGGGCCACGAAGCGGTCCTTCCACACGCGGTGCATGCCGACGGACATGGCATCGTTCATCACGTCGTACTTTTTGGCGACGCTGGAAAACACCGCACCGACGCGGGCGGTCTTTTCCTCAGGGGTGACGTCCTCGTAACCGAAGGACACGCTATCCGGGCTGGTCATGGTTCAGGGCCTTTAAAGGGGAATTGCCGCAGGCGCAAAGCATGATAGCAGGAGCGCACGATGCCCGAACTACCAGAGGTTGAAACCACCGTTCGCGGGCTGGCGAGCATTCTTGCCGGCGAGACGATTTCCCGCGTATCCGTGCGCCGCGCCGATCTGCGCCGTCCGTTTCCGCCAGACCTGGCGCAGGCGCTGACCGGCGCGCGGGTCAGCGGCCTGTCGCGCCGCGCCAAATATGGCCTGATCCACACCGACCGCGCACGCACCATGGTGTTTCACCTCGGCATGTCGGGGCGCTGGCGAATCGACCCAGACGAAATCGGCAAGCACGATCACCTGGTGCTCGAAACCGGCAACGGGCATGTCCTCGCGCTCAACGATGCGCGGCGTTTCGGCTCGGTCGACCTGGTGGACGAAGATGCGCTCGATGCCTGGGCGCCGTTTGCAGCGCTGGGGCCCGAGCCGCTGGGGCCGGGGTTGACCGCGCAGCACCTGGCCCGCGCCTTTGCCGGCCGCATTGCCGCGATCAAGCTCATGCTGCTCGACCAGCGGATCGTCGCCGGGCTCGGCAACATCTATGTGTGCGAGGCGCTGCACCGCGCGCGCATCCATCCCGAGCGCGAGGCTGGCACGGTCTCGCTGCCCGCGCTCAAGCGGCTGGTGCCGGAAATCCGCGCCGTGCTCGAAGAATCGATCGCGGCGGGCGGCTCGACCCTGCGCGATTATGCCCGGCCCGATGGCGAGCTGGGATATTTCGCCAAGGATTTCCTCGTCTATGGCCGCGAGGGCGATCCATGCGCCTGCGGCCGGCCAGTGGCGCGCGTGGTGCAGGGCGGCCGATCGACGTTTTTTTGCAGCGTGTGTCAAAAGTAACATTGCCGAGGTCGATTTCTCTTTAGCGGCTCGTCTGTTACACCACGCCTTCGGGTCAAAACAGGTTGGGTCGCCTTGGTCGGATCGCTGTCTCATCGTATCGTTTTGCTGTGTGCCGCGCTGGCCGGGCTGATCGTGATTCTGGCTGGCGCGCTGCTGACGGTGACGGTGCAGATGCACAACGACCTCGGCTGGCTCGATCATTCCTCACGTGTGTTGCGCACGGCCAACCATGCGCTGGGCAGCCTGCGCGTGGCCGAATCCGGCCAGCGCGGCTTTACCCTGACGCACAACCCCGATTTCGCCCGCGCGGTTGGCCCGGCCCTGGCGGCGGCAAGGCGCGACAGTGCGGAACTGGTCACCCTGACGACCGACAACGGCGAACAGAACGAGCGGGCGCGCCAGTTGCAGGTGCTGGTCAATGGCCGCGCCGATACGCTGGAGGCGACCGCCAACCTGGCGCGCCGCGGCGCGTTCGACCAGGCGCGCGCGGCGACAGCGGCCGGGCGCGGGCTGGAACTGATGCAACTGGTCGATGCCAAGGTGAACGACCTGCTGCTCGACGAGCGGGCGCTGGCGGGCGATCGCATGGCGGCGGGGGAACAATTGCTGCGCGTCACGCGCTGGCTGGTCATTCTCGGCACGCCGTTGACGCTGCTGATGCTGGCGCTGGTGGCCCGCTCGCTGATCCTGCGCATCCGCCGCCCGGTGGGCGCGATGCTGGCGGTGATGGGCGATCTTGGCGCCGGGCAGCGCCACGCGCGCATTTCCGGCGAAATGGGCTCGCGCGAGTTCGAGCGGCTGGCCAGTGGCTACAACGCTATGGCCGATGAACTGCAACGCGCGGTGGCCAACCAGGCCGAAGCGGCCGAAAACCTTCGGGCGGCCAATGCCGCGCTCAGCCACAATGCCGATACCCTGCGCGAACGGGGCGAGGTGATCGAGATCCTGGGCGGCATGGCGCATCGCATGCAGGCCGCGCGCACCGACGATGAACTCGCCGCGATCATCCGCGTGTTCGTGCCACGCGTGCTGCCGCAGATTCCCGGCGCGCTGTTCGTGCACAACAATTCGCGCAACTTGCTGGTGCCTACCGCCACCTGGGGCGGGCTGGAATCGGAACAGGCCGGCTTTGCCCCCGAGGAGTGCTGGGCGCTGCGGCGCGGGCAAAGCCACTATGTGGACGAGCCTGGATCTGACATCGTGTGCCCGCATGTCGGCGCCGGTGCCGATCACTACCACTGCGAACCGCTCCTGGCCGGTGGCGAGGTGATCGGGGTGCTCTATCTCAAGGGCACGATCGGCACCGAAAGCCGCTTTCGCCTGGCAGTGTTGAGCGAGAATATCGCTTCGGCCCTGGTCAACCACCGCCTGCAGCGCGGCTTGCGCGAGCAGACCATCCGCGATCCGCTGACCGGGCTGTTCAACCGCCGCTATCTAGAAGAAACGCTGGCCCTGGAAATGGCCCGCGCCTCCCGCTCGGGCGCGCCGCTGACCGTGGTGATGTGCGATATCGACCACTTCAAGCGCTTCAACGACGAATTCGGCCACGATGCCGGTGACCAGGTACTGCAGACGGTCGCGGCCGAACTGCGCCGCCGCTTCCGCGATGGCGATGTGGTCTGCCGCTTTGGCGGCGAGGAGTTCGTGGTGATCGCGCCAGCGACGGACGCCAACGTGCTGTCCGCCCGGGTGGAAGAAGTGCGCCAGGCGATCAGCCTGCTGACCGTGCGCCAGGGCGAACGCGCCCTCGGTTCGGTCACCATGTCGTTCGGCCTCGCCACCTGGGCGCCGGGCATGGACCGCGAAGGCGTGGCCCTGCTCAAGGCCGCCGATGCCGCACTCTACGCCGCCAAGCGCGACGGCCGCAACCGCCTGGTGATCGACCCGCAAGCCCTGGCGGCCTGAGGCATCGGCCTGCTGCACGGATGGCGCAGAGCCACGGCGTGGTGGGTAGCGGGAATCCAATGGGAAGAAATTAAACAAGCAAAATCATAATTTTAGAGAAAACGCTATTTCATCTATTCCCCCAATTAGAACCCGGGAATCGTTGGCTGCGATTGGACTACCATGGACTCGGATGGGGGGTGATTCGTTGCCCAGGGCCCCCGCAATGTCGATGATATCTGATTATGGCTGCACGCCGCTTGGCTTTTATCAGGTTCTCCGAGGGCAGCTGAGCCGTCTCAACTCTCCTGCTGAACCGCCCATACGACGAGGTGTAGGACGAGTACGAACCCGCTGGCGCGGGAGTGGCGCTTGTTTTGAGGTCAGGCCAGTGATCGGCGGTCTGGGTCTAAGTTGAGGTCTGGCTCGAGTAGGCAGACGATTCCGGCTCCTTTCAAGCGAGGAGTCGTACCATGACCAATGTTTTGTCTGATGCTCCCGTCACTTCCCTGCGTCAGCGCATGATCGAAGACATGAACATGCGCCGGTTCACGCGGAAGACCCAGTTCGATTACGTGCGGCATGTCGCGAGGTTCGCCACATATCTTGGGCGTCCCCCCGATACTGCGACGGCAGAAGAACTCCGGCAATTCCAGGTCGAACAGCGCGAGGCGGGCATAGGGATCCCGACCATGAACAGCATCGTTTCTGCGCTGCGTTTCTTTTTCACTCACACCATTGATCGCCCGGATCTGTCCCGCAAGCTCTACACGGTCAAGAACCCTCGCGCATTGCCCGTTGTCCTCAGCCGCGAAGAGGTCGTGCTTCTCCTCGGCGCGACCAACTGCCTGAAGCACAAGGCTGCACTGTCCGTTGCCTATGGCGCTGGCTTGCGCGCCGCCGAAGTGACGATGCTGAAGGTCCGGGATGTCGACAGCAAGCGCATGCTCCTGCGCGTGGAGCGCGGTAAAGGCGGGCGCTATCGCAATGCGCTCCTGCCCGCTGACCTTCTTGCCCTTTTGCGCGAGTGGTGGACGGTGGGCCGCAAGCAAGGCGTCATGCACGCCGATGGCTGGCTGTTCCCGGGCATGCACTATCTCAAGCCGCTCAGTACGCGACAGCTCCATCGCATCGTTGTCGATGCTGCCGAGGCTGCGGGTATCAAAAAGCGGGTCGGCCCTCACACTCTGCGGCACAGCTTCGCCACGCATCTGTTGGAAGACGGCGTTGATATTCGGATCATCCAGGCACTGCTCGGGCATGCGAACCTCGAGACCACCGCTTTCTACACCACGGTCGCAACTCGAACCGTGCGCGCGGTCATCAGTCCGCTGGACAAATTGACGACGCTGCTCGAGGCGCAGGGGGCTCCTCCCGGCTGAGCCGGTGCGCGCCTCGCTCGAGGTCGCCGATATCTTCCGTAGCGCCGGGCCCGCGTATCGGGCGGCCCATGCCGGGCATCTCAGCCTCGGCCAGCTCAAGGTCATGACGGCCATCGAGAATTGCCGCACCGCCGCGCTGGGCGGCCACGTCGAGGCCTGCGACGACTGCGGGCACCGGCGGATTGCCTACAACTCATGCCGCAACCGGCATTGCCCCAAATGTCAGGGCGCCGCCGCGCGCACCTGGCTGGCCGCGCGCAAGGCCGACCTGTTGCCGGTCGGCTACTTCCACGTCGTGTTCACTGTGCCTGCCGAGATCGCCGACATCGCTTGGCAGAACAAGGCGGCGGTCTATGACCTGCTGTTCCGCGCCGCTGCGGACACGATGCTGACCATCGCCGCCGATCCCAAGCACCTCGGCGCGCGGGTCGGGATCACCGCCGTGCTGCACACGTGGGGATCGGCACTGACCCACCATCCGCATGTGCACATGATCGTGCCGGGCGGAGGGATCGCGCTCGACGGCACGCGCTGGGTCTCGTCGCGCCCCGCCTTCCTGCTGCCGGTGCGCGTGCTGGGCGCGCTGTTCCGCCGGCTGTTCCTCACCCGCTTGCTGGCGTTGTTCGATGCCGGCAAGCTGTCCTTCTTCAGCACCTTGGCGGGTCTGGCCGCGCGCAAGGCCTTCCTGCGACATCTATCGCCGATCAGGAAGAAGCGCTGGGTGGTCTATACCAAGCCGCCGTTTGCCGGGCCGCAGGCGGTGCTGGCCTATCTCTCGCGCTACACCCATCGCGTCGCCATCTCGAACCGGCGCCTCATCGCCTTTGACGAGACCGGCGTGACCTTCCGGTATAAGGATTATCGCCGAAACGGGGCCGAACGCCAGCAGGTCATGACGCTGGCCTCCGACGAGTTCATCCGCCGCTTCCTGATCCACGTCCTGCCACGCGGCTTCCACCGCATCCGGCATTACGGCCTGCTCGCCAGTTCGACGCACAAGGAGGCCATGGAACTCGCCCGCAGGCTGCTGGGCGTTGCCGCGCCGATTGAGGAGACCGACACCGAACCCGACGAACCGCCCGATCACCGACCGCCATGCCCATGCTGCGGCGGGCACATGGCCGTCATTGAGGCCTTCGCCCGCTGGTGCCAACCGCGTGCACCGCCAGCTTCGGCATGGACCACCCGGGACAACACGCCATGATCCGGCATGGCTTACCCTGCACGATGGCCGCGATCACTGCGCCCCGGCCCATGGGGATAGGCGTGCCGATGCCGCCAGCACTGTCAAAACTGGGCTCATTGCCAGCAGGATCAGCGACACTCCCAGCTATATGGCCACCCGAATTCTTTGCAATTCCGCCCATCACGGGCTGGCCGGTAGGCTTGCTTCAGTCACCCCAATCTACACCAAAGCCCTTTTACCCATAGACCTCTAGGAGCCTCACCGCGGGTCGTACTTGTGAGACTTTCGTACGCCTGTCGGCGCCCGAAACCCTTCGACGAAGCCGCCATTCTCCGCTCGTCGCTTGAATGACGGCTTGCGGCAAGAGCAGCCGCTTGAGGCTACTTCGAATATCATTTTTAGTAGACTGAAGTTGGTCTCACTGCCACTAGCGGCACCGCCGACATGGCATCATCCGTGCCGACGCTAAAACGCGCCTCTTCGTCGACCATCATCTGGGGCACGATCATATAGCCATAGCCGGCAAAGATGCCGCCGACCAAAGAGTCTAGCTCCCTGCCCGAACTTATCGTTGGATGGTCACTAGGCATTCCCTCGTTTGTGCCGCGTCACCCAATAAACGGCCAACAGGCCCACGACAGCCGATGCGAGCGAGGCAAGAAGAATTCCCAGCTTCGCCGCAACCAGCAGCGTCGAAGGATAAGCGAGGTTCGCAATGAAAAAGGACATAGTGAAGCCTATCCCGGTCAATAAGCTGCCGGCTGTGAGGAAAGACCAGTTCAGGCCTGCTCCGAGCGTTGCAAGGTCCGAACGCAGCGCCAGCCAGCTGAAGAGCAGAACGCCTATGGGCTTGCCGAAGACCAGCGCGACAAAGATCGCGACTGTGACAGGTTGGATGTCGGACGTCGAAAACGCGACCCCCGCATTGGCCAGGGCGAAGAGAGGCATGATCGCGAACCCCACCCAGGGGTGCAGCATCATTTCCAACCGCTCCAACGGCGATAGGGACTCACTGATAGCTCGGCCCGCTTCTACAAGTTCGCGGCGATCTGATGTGTCGCCACTCCACTCATGATCGCGCGGTTCCAGGACGTTCCCGAGGATGGCGCGCAGACGCGGCACACCCACCCAGATTCGCGCCGGGGTCATTAGCCCGAGTATGACACCGGCGATCGTCGCGTGGATGCCGGAGGCGTCAAGGCACAGCCAAAACGCGGCTCCGAAGAAAAAGTATATCGGGATGCTTCGGATGCCCAGACGAGCGGCGATGACGATTACACTCAGGACCATAAACGCAAGACCGATTGCGACGAAATTCAAGGCGTTTCCGTAACCAATCGCCACGACCAGGATGGCGCCGATGTCATCAAAGATCGCCAAGGCTATGAGAAACAGGCGCAAGCTGTGGGGAACGCGCGAACCAAAGAGCGCAAGTCCCCCGATGACGAACGCCGTATCGGTCGCCATCACCGTTCCCCAGCCGTGCGTGCCGGCTTTTCCGGCCAGAATCGCAATGTAGATCGAAGCAGGCACCATCATGCCGCCCAGCGCAGCTGCGAAAGGAAGGACCGCCGTTCGCAGGTTTCGCAATTCGCCCAGAGCGAACTCGCGCTTCATCTCCAGGGACACCACGAAGAAAAAGAAGGTCATCAATCCGTCGTTGATCCAGTGCCCCGTTGAACGGGTAAAGTCCAACGAGCCGATCTGCAGGCCGATCTGCATCTCCCAGAAGGCCAGGAATTGCCCAGACCAAGTCGTATTCGCGAGGCTCAATGCGACTATCGTAGCGACCAGCAACAATCCCCCGGCTGCGGCCTCGACCCTGAGGAACTGCGTGAACGGCTTTGTTATTCGGTCGGCAAACTCGTGCGGCAGGCCTGGATTTGCGGGATCGATCATCTCGCCCTCTTCACACTGCGGCCTAAGGGTTGTAGTATTCAGGAACGGCATGCCTGCATGCCGTGATGGCTGGTCACAGGATGCTAACGTACAAGCGATAGATCTCCTCCGATTTTTGGTGGCTCAATTTAGCGGCTTTCGAACCCCCTGTCCGGGTTTTCGCTGAGCAGCCTGTCCTCTTCGCTGGGTATCCTCTCATTTTGAAGAGCGGCCATGTCCGCAATGATGCGCGTTCGTTCGCGACATGCTTCGCGTTGTTCGGCGGCAAGGGCCACGGCGCCCCATGCGTTGGCCGCTTTCTCGGCCACGCGGCGGATGTTCTCCAACACCGCATTGGTCGCGCGATCGCGCTGGACATTCTCCTGCATCCGGCAAAAGGTCGATGAAAGCTCCATGGAACGTCCTTTCAAAAGCTTCGATGCCTTGGTGGCCAAGATCAGGAGGGTTTCCCGTCACGTCTGGCCTGAGCAATTGCGTCGCTCAGCTTCGAGTAGCGATAATCCTTGTAACGATACTGATCGACCGGAACGCGAGTGATCTCGTAATGAGCCATCTGCTCGGCCGCAGCGGCTCCCTCCAGTTCAGAAGGATCGTTCATCCTGGTTGCTCCTGCGACTGAACACTGGCCCACGCTGCTTCAAGCTTGGCCTTTTGCTGGCGAAGGACGCGTGAGCGATGTGCATAGGTGTTGTAACGCGTCCCTACCCGCCCATCGGCAAAATCGCTGGCCAGCTTGCTTTCCATGCAACGAACCTGAGCTTCGAGCGTCTCGACATCGCTGGCGGAAAGCGCGGGGGTTGCGGTCGGGAACTTCGCTCCGGCGACGTGACCGCCCTCATTCTCCCAATTGTCCTCACGCAGGGATCGCGCGGCGTCACCCTGCGCACCACTGGATTGCGGGATCATGGGAAGATTGAGTGGAAGTTCCGCTCTGTCCGTACTCGTTATGCTACTGGATAAAAAGGACATCGTTCGTCTCCGTCAATGAGCGGGAGCGCGAACTATCTCTCGGCCGCATTCGAGCCCTGGGCATTTGGAGTGCGGTAAGTTCGATATGGGGTGTGCAAAGGCGAAATACCATAGGCGGAGAGCCCATTTGGCAAGCTACGCTCTTATCCACTGCGCATGGCGGGTCAGCGCAGTTCGACTTCCACGCTCATATGGTCCAGCATTTTCGCTGGCCCCGCATAGCTGCCGCTGACCGGTGCGATCTGGTGCATGGCGCGACCGGTCGCGACAGGCACAAGGTTGAAACCACCAACGCTGCGGTTGGTTGGGTCGAAGGTGATCCAGCCAGCACCGGGTACAAAGACCTCCGCCCAGGCGTGCGTGGACCCGGCCGCATCCTGGCCGACGAGGGTTTCCGCCCGGTTGTCGAGATAGCCCGAGACGATCCGCGCGCCGAAGCCGAGGCTGCGCGCCGCCTCGACGAAAAGCACCGCGAAATCGCGGCAGGATCCCCCGCCGCGATTCAGCGTCTCCACGGGGGACTGGGTGCCTTCATCGTCTCGCGCCTGATAGGCGATCCAGCTGGGAACACCCGCGCTCAGGTCCTTGAGCAGGGCCAGCGTGTTGGTCGGGTTCCCGCGCACGAACCCTTGCGCCCAGTCGTGCAGCCGGTGGTTCGCGTCCGGATACTGCATGACGGCCAGGCTGCCGAGGTCCGTCCATTCGTCGTCGCTGTATCGAAACGGATAGGCGATCGCCGACGCGGAAATGGCGAACACCGGCCACGCCACCGCGCCGACGCGGAGAACCGACCGGCTTTCGATGACCAGGCGGTCGGTGATGGATGGAAAGATCGCCGTCGCAACCGCATTGCCCGCCACGTCACGCGCCCAGGAAATGCCGGCATCGGGCGTGATGTCTAGATCGAAGGACGCAAGGTCGATGTCATGCCCTTCGCGCGGGCGCAGCATCAGTCGGTGGGGACCAAGTTGCACCGGCTGCCGGTAATAATAGGACGTGCGATGCCGGATGGTGAGCGTGCTCAAAGGACTTCAACGCCGGCGCCGCATCGCCGCGACAGCCCCATGGATGAGAAGCTCAGCGTAGCGATCCGCGGCGGATCAGGTTGACGATCGCGAGCAGTACGATGGCCCCGGCGAGCGAGACCAGGAACGTCGTGACGGTGAGCGGCGCGTTGTTGATGTCGCCCTTGGCGAAAATCAGGCCGCCGATGAAGGAGCCGACGATGCCCACCACGATATTGAGGATGATGCCCTGCTGGCCGTCCGTGCGCATGATCACGCTGGCGAGCCAGCCGATCACGCCGCCGACGATGAGCCACATGATAATTCCCATAATCATTCTCCTGTGATCCAGAAGACGATCGGGCCTTATCGACATATCGCAACCGGAATTATGCGAACGGTCGATCCGATATAATCGTTCCACAACCCGTTAAATATTCAACATATGAAATATTTATCCTAATATTTGTCGCGGCTGTCAGATGTAAGCAGATATTTCTGAAAATATTGAAGGGATGGATGCAACGATATCCACTTTTGATCGTTGTCAGATAGCTCCAAGCGATACCTGTCCATCTTGGAAGGTGCGTTTCCTGCCAAAGAGCGGGCGTGGCTTTTCTACCGGCATGACCGGTGGGATTGCGCCTGCAAGGAACACTACCATGAAACTGACAATGATCTCCCTCCTGCTCGGCACGGCGATGCTCGCCGTCCCCGCAGTCACCTCCGCCCAGTCCACCACACCTGCCATGACCGGCAGCTATTCCAGCGTGAATGTAGGCGTCGGGCCGGTCCATGGCCTTGATGCTCCGGCCTTCTCGG
The DNA here is from genome assembly GCF_000410615.1 of Novosphingobium sp. B-7. Lineage (NCBI taxonomy): Bacteria > Pseudomonadati > Pseudomonadota > Alphaproteobacteria > Sphingomonadales > Sphingomonadaceae > Novosphingobium > Novosphingobium sp. B-7. The sequence goes on from NZ_APCQ01000086.1 coordinate 18,102, forward strand.
CTGCCGCATCCGATGCCAACCAGTTTCAGATCGCGGCAAGCCGGCTCAGCCTCGCACGCTCACAGCGCAGCGATGTAAAGGCCTATGCCCAGCGCATCATCTCGGAGTCGCAAACCTCCCAGCAGACGCTGCTCGCCTCGCTGAACAACGATCAGCGCAAGATCGCCAAGCCCACTACGCGCTTGTCGGCCGAGCGCGCCTCGATGCTCAAAATGCTTCGCAGCACGCCGCGCAGTTCGTTCGACAACCTGTACCTCACCCAGTCCGCCCAGGTTCAGCAGGGCAATTGGGCCACGTACAAGGGATATGCCGAAGATGGCGCCGACCAGTCGTTGAAACAGGTCGCCGGCAATGGCGTGCCCATCATCGAGCAGCAGCTGCAGCAGGGCGGCGCGCTGCTGCCTTCGGCGCTCTCGGGAAACTGACCGTCACAACGGGCCGGGAGATGCAGATCTCCCGGCTCCTGACGCTATCGGAAAGGATACGGACATGAACGACCAGCATGACATCTCGGTTCTGAACGGACTGATCACCACGACCCTCGACAGCCTGAAAGGCTTCGAGGACGCCGCCGAAGACGCGAAGAGCACGCGCTTTGCGACGCTGTTCACCAGTTTCGTCCATGATCGCGGACAGATCGTCGCTACCCTGCAGGCGGAAGTGCGCAACCTTGGTGGAGAGCCGGAGGATAGCTCCAGCCTCCTGGGCGCGGCGCATCGCAGCTTCATGGACCTCAAGCAGGCCCTCACCGGCAAGAACGACAAGGCGATCATCGACGAAGTCGAACGCGGCGAGGATCATATCAAGGCGAAGTTCGAAAAGGCGTCGAAGGACGCCGAGCTTCAACCCGCGACGCGTGACGTCATTCGCGACGCTTTCGTGTCGGTGAAGGCCGGGCACGACCAGATGCGCGATTTGAAGCACAGCCTTGCCTGAGAATGCATTTCCGGGGGCGGCGGCCGCATGGGCTTGCCGCCCCTTTTTATTACCGAAAGGAGCCAAGCCATGGCCACCAATGCAGAAGCACCGGCCGCGCCTGTGGGCGCTGTTGTCCTGACCTCCGCCGACGACATTCGCGGCAAGGCCGTCCTGGGCCGCGATGGCGACAAGCTGGGCACGATCGCCAAGCTAATTCTGGATGAACGGACCGGACAGCTCGCCTATGTCATCCTGTCCACCGGGGGATTTCTCGGATTGGGGCAGAGCTATCACCCCATTCCCTGGTCGGCGTTTCACTACAGCGAGACGGAGGGCGGATATGTGGCGGCCATAGACAAGCGCCTGCTGGAAGGCGCGCCCAGCTTCCGGCCGGATTCGGCGCCCGTGTTCGACGAAACCTATGGTCGGCGCGTGACCGACTATTATGGGACAGCGCCGGCAACCAATGGCTGATCCGGACCGGCCTTGTCCGGGTTCAGGGGCGGCGACATCTGCCCGGCGTCGAATAGATGCCGGGCTTGCGCGCAATCGTGCTATGATGCGGTTTCGAGTTCATGCGCTCCTCAAAGAAGCGCGCTGTTCGCGATTGCCGGATACAGCCCTCATCACCGCGGGCTTTCTGGTTTCCCCGGAAAGGGGGCCTTCATCATGAATCCGCCCGTCCACCCTGATTTCGCTTACGGCCTCGCGCTGGCGATTCTGACATCTTCCGCCGCGCCCGCGTTGTTGCTCGACGGGGACTTCACCGTCATCGCCGGAAGCACATCCTTTTACCGCGCTTTCGGTCTCGATCCGTCGCGTGTCAGCGGGCAGTCGGTGTTTGCGCTCGGCGCGGGGGAGTGGAACGTACCCCAGCTTCGTTCGCTGCTCGGCGCTACCCTCTCGGGCCATGCCAGGATCGAAGCCTACGAAATGGATCTCAAAGGTGAGGCGCCGCCGCGGCGCCTCGTTCTGGGCGCCCAGAAGCTCGACTATGGCGAGGCGGATCATGTCCGCCTGCTCCTGACCATTTCCGACGTCACCGAAGCCCGGCTCAGCGTGAAGCTCAAGGATGACTTGCTCCGCGAGAAGGCGATCCTGCTCCAGGAGCTTCAGCACCGCGTTGCCAACAGCCTCCAGATCATTGCGAGCGTGCTCATGCAGAGCGCGCGCCGGGTGCAATCGGACGAAGCGCGCGGGCATCTCCACGATGCGCACAATCGGGTGATGTCGATCGCGACCTTGCAGCAGCAACTCGCGGCATCAAGGTTGGGCAAGGTAGAACTGCGTGAATATCTGACCCAGTTGTGCAAAAGCCTGGGCGCCTCGATGATCCACGATCATGACAAGGTGTTGATCGTGGTCACCGCCGACGGCACTAGCGTGAATGCCGACATCTCGGTCAGCCTGGGGCTGATCGTCACCGAGCTGGTCATCAATGCACTCAAGCATGCGTTTCCCGGAGGGCGCGATGGCAGGATTCTCGTCGATTATCACATGCACGATGTCGGCTGGACCTTGTCGGTCAGCGACAACGGCATTGGCACGCCCGAGACGCTGGCCGATGCGAAGCCGGGCCTGGGCACCAGCATCGTCGAAGCTTTGGCCAGTCAGTTGCATGCGACCGTTGAGACCGAGGGTGGATACCCAGGGACGACCGTTTCGGTTACGCATACAAAATCTCCATCGTCCTAAGACAGCCCTCGCAACGCAGGTTGAGATCGCACAACATGAGATCACCTACGGCAAGCCGGCCCTGTTCGATGACACGTTGACGTCCCCCGGTTGGAGGTGAAGCCGCGCGGGTGTCGACCGCCGGTCCGACTTGTCAGCGTCGGAAACTCGGACGATTCTTCGCAACCGGACTGAAAGAAGTACTTGGGTGCCTTGCATCAATGGTCTGACACCCCATTCATTGTGCGGTGCGGCAAGATGGTCATAACCACGCCTTCGCAGGCTATCTTCATCCAAGGTGATTATCATGCGCAAACTCTCCGACACTATAGCACGGCTAGCTTCACTGCGTAATGCGGCCGATATGAGTGCAGTGCCCCGCGGCCGCCTCGAAAGCCTTCCGAATTTCGGCTCGAACCCTGGGGCTCTCCAAGCCCATATCTATGTACCGCCAACTCTCTGCGATGGAGCAGCCCTCGTCGTCGTCATGCATGGTTGTACCCAGACGGCGGCTGGCTACGACTTGGGGGCGGGCTGGTCCGAGATGGCCGATCGGTACGGCTTTGCCCTCCTGTTTCCTGAGCAGCAGCGGCGTAACAACCCGAATCTGTGTTTCAACTGGTTCTCGCCGGAGGACAGCCGCCGTGGTTCCGGCGAGGCGCTTTCGATCCGTAAGATGATCGACGCCGTCGCCGGTGCCCACCCGATCGATCCGGCGCGCATCTTCGTCACAGGCCTCTCCGCCGGAGGGGCGATGGCCTCGGTCATGCTGGCGACCTATCCGGAGGTGTTCGCCGGCGGCGCGATCATCGCCGGCCTGCCCTACGGCTGCGCGAGCACGATCCCGCAAGCTTTTGATCGCATGCGCGGGCACAGCGTCCCGCGTGAGGCGGAGCTTGCGGCGCTGGTTCGCGGCGCCTCCGATCATCCGGGTCCATGGCCTACCCTCTCGATCTGGCATGGCAGCGGCGACCCAACGGTGAACCCCAACAACGCCGACGCCATCATAGCCCAGTGGCGTGCTCTGCATGGGGTCGGTGTCGATCCCGCGCGGACCGAGGCCGTCGATGGATATCCCAGGCGCGTCTGGTGCAACGCCACTGGCCATGAGGTAATCGAGGAATACAGCATCACCGGCATGGGCCATGGTACGCCGCTCGACACAGCGGGCGAGAACGGCTGCGGCAAGAGCGGTGCCTACATGCTCGAAGCCAGCATTTGCTCCACACGACACATCTGCCGATTCTGGGGCTTAGTGGGTAGCGATAAGCATGCTGTTCATGTTAGACCTGCCGAAGCGGCACCTACGAGACAAAGCCTTGCTCTCACATTTGGATCGAACGCGGTGAATGAGACCCCAGGTGCCGGTGTCCCGACGGCGCGCCCGCTGATCGACGTGCCCGCAATCGGCGGAGTGGGCAAAGTAATTGAGGATGCACTTCGGGCAGCCGGGCTCATGCGTTAGCGGCTCACAAAACTCAACGCACGCCATGACCCACTGGATTTGTGACGGTTTCGTGCCGGTCATCCACTCAAGCGGGAACGGGAACGGCTTCAGGGGGGCGCTAGGCGCCGTGGGTCTTCCTGTTTATCGAGCGCCAAAGCGTTCTTCGAGCGGCCACTGTGGCCATCGGAGAACGATCATGGAATCGCCTGAAACTGAACTCACCGCCACCAAGCGCCAGGTCTGGAATGCCGGAAGGGCCGTTGGCGCTAAGCGTGCACTGAAACCGAAGCAGATTTGGGAGATCCGATTTTACCTAAATCAGCGCCGCCGTTTGCGAGATCGAGCGCTGTTCGATCTGGCGATCGACAGCAAACTCAGGGGCTGCGACTTGGTGCAGATGAAGATCGGCGACCTTGTCAGCGGCGGACAAATTCGAACGCGTGCGATCGTGATGCAGCAGAAAACAGGTCGGCCTGTTCAATTCGAGCTGCTTCCAGACGCTAGGGCCAGTCTACTGGCCTGGCTTGAGCGGCGGGGCGGCACGGTGGACGACTATGTCTTTCCGAGCAGGGTTGATCATAATGGGCATCTCAGCACCCGACAGTATGCCCGGCTCGTCGATGAATGGGTGACAGGGGTCGGTCTGATGCGAAACGAGTACGGCACGCACTCACTTCGCCGGACGAAGGCATCAATAATCTACCGGGCAACCGGCAACCTTCGCGCCGTCCAGATCCTCCTCGGTCATAGCAAGATCGAGAATACGGTGCGCTATCTCGGGATCGACGTGGAAGACGCGCTCACCTTAGCCGAAAGCACCGAAATCTGACTCGATGGCTCCTCGCGTCCCGCGAGGGGCCATTTTAACGCGCTTGGGAAAATTGCTGCCCTTCCCAAGCCGCTTATCGAACGGCAGAGTTGGTCAAAAGCCGTCATCACTGGAAGATCTGCGGAAGTCCGACTTTGGTCGCGAGCCGCCCATCTGGGCATTTTGCCGCGGTCGCCTTAATTGCTGCCGCTGGGCAGCCAAATTTAGTGCTTCGATAGCTGTCGGTCGTTCATTCCCGGATCGCCTCCCTGACAACTAAACGGAGGATTAGTTGTCAGACGGTCTGAATGGCTTCTGTGGACGCCCCTTCGGATGCAAGCGGTAAATCGGGGTAGATTGGCACGTAGTCGGATGCTGTCATCTGTCCGGCCTCGATGAGCAGCGCCATATGCTGCGGGCCAGTATGGGAGTTCGCGGACCGGAACCACATCAGCTTTGCGCGCTTGGGTAGCGCTCCGCCATTCCCTGGTTCTTCCGGCCCCGTCTCGCCGACCGTTGTGCCATACCCTCCTTCGATCCGCCTACGTCCCCGACGCCTCTGGCCGCTGCCCCGGCTTACGCCGCGACCGCCGCCGGAGCCCTGTAATCCTCATTCCTGGTCATCAGCGCCCATGCCGTGCGGGCCATCTTGTTGGCGAGCGCCACCGAGACGAGCATGCGCGGCTTGCGCGCCAGCATCCGCTCCAACCACGATCCTGCCGGCGCGCCGCGAACAGTTGCCTGCCTGACGACTGCGCTCCCGCCGATGATGAGCAGGCGCCGGATTGTGCGCTCGCCCATCTTCGAGATGCGCCCGAGCTTCTGCCTGCCGCCTGTCGAGTGCTGGAGCGGTGCGAGCCCCAGCCAGGCGGCGAAGTCACGGCCCTTGGTGAAAATCTCGACCGGCGGAGCAAGCGCTACGATCGCGGTAGCCGCGATCGGGCCTATGCCAGGAATGGTCATCAACCTGCGCGCCATCTCGTCTTCGCGCGCGCGGCGGGCAATCTCCTTGTCGAGGTCGGCAATGCGATCATCGAGCTCGGCGAGCATGTCGGTCATGACCCGCAGCATGGCGCGTGCCGCATCGGGCAGGGACGAGGCCATCTCTTCTTCGTCGAGCAGGTCCGCCAGGAGCGCCACTTGCGCCAGGCCTCGAGGCGCTACCCAGCCATACTCGGCAAGGTGGCCGCGAAGCGCGTTGACCATCTGGGTGCGCTGACGGACCAGGAGATCGCGCGTGCGGAACACCATGCCGGCGGCCTGCTGCTCCTCGCTCTTCACCGCCACAAAGCGCATCCCGGGTCGCTGCGCCGCTTCGCAGATTGCCTCTGCATCGAGCGCATCGTTCTTGTGCCGCTTCACGAACGGTTTGACGTACACCGGCGGGATCAGCTTCACCTCATGTCCGAGCCTGATCAATTCGCGAGCCCAATGATGGGCGCCACTGCACGCCTCCATCGCTACCAGGCACGCCGGCTGCCGGGCGAAGAAGTCAAGCAGCCTGGCCCGGCTCAACTTCCGGCTGAAAACGGCGGCGCCGCGCTCGTCGGCGCCGTGGGCATGAAAAACGTTCTTCGCGATATCCAGACCAATCGTGGTAACCTGTGACACGGACGCCTCCCTCAGTGGTGCTTCAACACCTCCACTCTGGCACATCGATGCCGTCGGGGGGCGTCCACTGTCGCGCGACGATCTGGA
>NZ_APCQ01000087.1:0-6087 GCF_000410615.1 Novosphingobium sp. B-7
TCCGCCTGTGGCTGGTCACGCCGGCCTGCGCGCTGGCGGTGCTGCGGCTGGGGCTGCCGGCGCCCGCGCTGGCGCAGGTGGGCGATGGCAGTGCCTTTGCCGTGCCGATCTGCGGCGAGGCGGGCCATGTCCTGGTGATCCGCATTCCCGGCCAAGGCCAGCAGCGCAAGCCCCAGGGCGATGGCACCGCGCCGTGTTGCGCGATTTGCCATAGCGCAATGCGCAAGCGCGCCACGGGCGATAGCTGCTGTGGCGAGGAGGACGATGACGATGTCGCTTGAAGCAGGCCCAGCTGCCCAGATGAACACCGCCGTTGCCGCGATTGCCGGGGCGATCCCGCCGCAATCGGGCGAGCGATTCGATGATTGGACCTGGTATCCCGAACTCTTGGCGCGGCCGGTGCCGCGCTATACCAGCTATCCCACAGCGGCCGAATTTGCCGACGCCGATCTGGCCGATGCGCAAGCGCGGGCGCTGGGCCTGCTGCGCGGGCCGGTCTCGCTCTATCTGCATATCCCCTATTGCCAGGAAATCTGCTGGTATTGCGGCTGCAACACTGGTGCTGCCAACCGCAGCCAGCGCCTCGCCGCCTATCTCGGCGCGCTTCACCGCGAGATCGAGATGGTGGCCCAACTGATCGGGCCGCAGGCGCGGATCACGCGGATCGCCTTTGGCGGGGGCAGCCCCAACGCAATTTCACCCACCGATTTCGTGCGGCTGATCGATACGCTCACGCTCAATTTCCGCCTGGCGCGCCCGGTCATCTCGCTTGAACTCGATCCGCGCAGTTTGATGCCGCAATGGTTCACCGCGATCGCCGGGATCGGCGTGATCAAGGCGAGCCTGGGCGTGCAGACTTTCGATCCGCGCGTGCAGGCCGCGATCGGCCGCGTGCAGCCGCAGGACGATATCGCCCGCGCGATGGATGGCCTGCGCGGCGCCGGGGTGGATTCGATCAATTTCGACCTGATGTATGGTCTGCCCCATCAAGACGAGGCCGTGCTCGACCAGACGCTGGATACCGCCATTGCCATGGCGCCCGATCGCGTTGCGCTGTTCGGCTATGCCCATGTGCCGCACGTGGTGCCACGCCAGCGGCGGATCGACGTGGCCGCGCTGCCGGGCCAGCGCACCCGCTTTGCCATGGCCGCGCAAGGATCGGCGCGGCTGCGCGCGGCGGGCTATGACGCGATCGGGTTCGATCACTTTGCCCTGCCGGATGATGACCTGGCCAAGGCGCGCCGCAATGGCACGCTGCGCCGCAACTTCCAGGGCTTTACCGACGACAGCGCCGGCGCGCTGATCGGCCTTGGCGCCTCGTCGGTCGGGGTCTTTCCCGGCCTGCTGGTGCAAAACGAAAAGAATGCCGGGCGCTATCGCCAGCAGCTGGAAAGCGGGCGCCTTGCTGGCACGCGCGGCGTGGTCCAGACGGTGCAGGACCAGCGCCGCGCGGCGGTGATCGAGACGCTGCTGTGCCAGGAGGCGGTAGATCTGCCGGCCGACCTGCTGGACGAAACGCGCGACGGACTGGCGCCGTTCGTGGCCCGCGGCCTGGCACGTATCGAGGGGCAGCGCCTGGTCCTGGCACCGCACAGCGCGCCCTATCACCGCTCCATCGCCGTGCTGTTCGATGCCTATCGCGGCGGTGGGCACCAGTTCAGTTCTGCGGTGTGACTGAAACACGGGGCAGCCAAGCCGCTGGCGCGGTTTTTGCCACACTTTGAGGAAATAGCTATGCGCCCGGTCTGTTAGCGGGTGCACAACTGCGCGTTGAGGGGCTAGGCTTTTCTCCTGCCAAATGCGGGGAGAGTTCATGAAGCCGATCGAAGCCATCATGCGCACGGCGCCTGTCATCCCGGTGCTGGTGATCGATGATGTGGCCCATGCCCTGCCGGTCGCTCGCGCTCTGGTGGCCGGCGGCTTGCGCGTGCTCGAAGTCACGCTGCGCACGCCCGCCGCGCTCGAGGCGATTACCGCGATGAAGAGCGTTGAAGGCGCCATCGTCGGCGCCGGCACGGTGACCAATCCCGATGAACTCAAGGCCGCGATCGACGCCGGGGCCGAGTTCATCGTGTCGCCCGGCCTTACCGATCGCCTGGGCCAGGCGGCGGTGGATGCGGGCATTCCGTTCCTGCCCGGCACGGCCTGCGCCGCCGATATCATGCGCGGCCTTGACCTGGGGCTGACGCATTTCAAGTTCTTCCCGGCGTCCACTTCGGGCGGGTTGCCTGCGCTCAAGGCGCTGGCCGCGCCGTTCTATCAGGCGCGCTTCTGCCCCACCGGCGGGATCAGCGCGGCCACGGCGCCCGAATGGCTGGCGTTCGATCGCGTGCTGTGCGTGGGCGGCAGCTGGGTCGTGCCCAAGGGCGCGCCGGACGAGGCCGAGATCGAGCGCCTGGCGCACGAGGCCTCGGCCCTCGCCAAGGGCTGAGGGGCCCAGGCGCGGGTGGCGGGCAGGAAAGTTCGCTCGACAGGAAAGCCGGATGGCGCAGCAAGGCCAGCAGGGGGGAAACGGCAGATGAAGACCGTCGCAAAGCTTAGGGACCGTTTGCGCAAGCTGCATGAACGGACGTCTGAAACGCCGCTGTTCAATCCGGTTTTTCAGCTGAGCCACGATCTGTCGCGCGATCTGGAAACCGGCGCCCTGTCGCTCGACGACATGGAAGGCCTGGTGGCCGAGCTGGAATGCGAGGCCTTGCAATGCCGCGCTGGACGCCTGCGCCGCTTGGTGGCGCCGACCGATCCGCAGGAAAACCTGTCACGCATCGCGGCCCTGCTGGACGAGGAAGATGGCTTCAGCCAGTTCCGCGCCCGCTGGGAAAAGCCGCTGCTGCACGGCGTGTTTACCGCCCATCCCACGTTCCTGCTCAACCCGGCGCAGGCCGATGCCGTGGCCACCGCCGCGCTGGCCGACGATCCGCTGGCCTCCACGGTCTGCGCGCTGCCGGCCCACGGCCCCAAGATCACGTTGGAATTCGAACACCTTGAGGTGTGCAACGCGATCGAGCGGGCCGGCCGCGCACGCGACCGCATCAACGCCACGCTGCTCTCGCACGCCCGCCAGCGCTGGCCGGGCCGCTGGCTCGATTTCCGCCCGCTGCCGTTCCGCTTTGCCACCTGGGTCGGCTATGACATGGATGGCCGCACCGACATCGGCTGGCACACCTCGATCGCGTTCCGCCTGCGCGAAAAGGCGCGGCGCCTGGGCAGCTATCGTGCCAGCCTGGCTGGCCTGGCGCCCGATCATGCGCTGATCGCCACGCTTGATGCGGCGCAGATCCATGCCTCTGACATGGCGGAGCTGTTTTCCCGCCCGCTCGATACGCCCGAAGCGCTGGCCGCTGCCGCCAATCGCATGACGGCCGACGATCCGGCCAAGCTGCTGAGCCTGACGCCGCTGATCGAGACGCTCGAAGCCGATGCGGCCGGGGCCGAAGATGGCGATCTGGCGGTGGGCCTGGCCACCCTGGCCGGCGCGATGCGCGCCGATGGCCTGGGCATGGGGTGGATCCACTTCCGCGTCAATTCCTCGCAGCTTCACAACGCCTTGCGCCGCCGGATCGACCCGGAAGGCACGCTCGACATCGCCAGCAAGAGCGCGATCTCGCGGCTGCGCGAGCTGCTGGCCGAGGTCAAGCCGCTGCGCGTCAACTTTGCCGCGCTGGCGATCGAGACCAGCACCGCGATCCGCCAGTTCCTGGCGATGGCGCAGATCCTGCACCATATCGATGCCGATGCGCCGATCCGCATGCTGATCGCCGAATGCGAACAGCCGCAGACGGTCTTGGCCGCGCTCTATTTCGCCAAGCTGTTCGGCATCGATGACAAGGTCGACGTTTCGCCCTTGTTCGAAACCGAAACCGCGCTGGAACATGGCGGCCGCTTCCTCGAAGCGCTGCTGGCCGAAGAAGCCTATCGCGATTACGTGCGCCGCCGCGGCCGCGTGTCGATCCAGACCGGCTTTTCCGACGCCGGGCGCTTTATCGGCCAGCTGCCGGCCGCGCTCGCGATCGAGCGCCTGCAAGGCCGCCTGGCTGAAGCGATGACCAACAACGGGCTGGCCGATGTGGCCGCCCTGGTGTTTGACACCCACGGCGAATCCATGGGGCGCGGCGCGCATCCCGCCGGCTTTGCCGATCGCCTGACCTGGCCGCTCAGCCGCTGGGCGCGCCGCCGCTTTGCCAAGGCGGGCATCGCGCTGGAAGCCGAAGCCAGTTTCCAAGGCGGCGATGGCTATCTGTTCTTCCGCAACGACGAACTGGCGCTGGCCACGCTGGCCCGCATCGCCGAAGCCGAAGTGGCGTTCACGGCGCCGGCATCGCGCGATCCGTTCTATGATCGCACCGATCTCAGCCTCGATTTCTATCGCGCGATCCGCCGCGTGCAGCGCGATCACCTGAAAAGCGCGACTTATGCCCGCGCGGTGACCGCGTTCGGCCTGGGCATGCTGACGCCCACGGGCAGCCGCGTCTCGCGCCGCCAGTCCGACATTTCGGCTGACCGCTCGATGAGCCTGCGCCAGATCCGCGCGATCCCGCACAACGCCATCCTGCAGCAGATCGGCTATCCGGTGAACGTGATCGCCGGCGCGGGCACGGCGGCTGGTGACGAGATGGAGGCGATTGCCGAACTCCTGGGCCAGTCTGACCGGGGCAACCAGCTGGTGCGCCTGCTGCGCGCGGCCAATGGCCTGGCCTCGATCAAGACGGTCGCCGCCTATGGCGAGCTGTTCAATTCCGCCTATTGGGCCAGCCGGCCCTATCGCGGCACTGAAACCGCGCTGGAAGCAGCGTGCATGGCCCTGGCCGAATACCTGACCAAGGACGATCGTTCGGGCGTGTTCCGCCGCCTGACCTCGCGCCTGCGGGTGGACTGGATGAAGCTGCACCGCCTGCTGGCGCTAGTGCCGGGCATGCCGTCCGGGCGCGATCCGGTGGTCGATGCCGAACGGCGCAATATCGGCCTGCTGCAGGCCGTGCGACTGTCGCTGCTGATGCACATGTTCCTGCGCGCGGTGCAGGTGCCGCCGTTCTCCCGTTCCAACGACGTGAGCCGCGACGACGTGCTGGAAATGGTGCTGTCGCTGCGCGTGGACGATGCGCTGGCGCAGCTGCGCCGGGCCTATCCGGTGGCGATGCCGCACGTGGCCGATTTCAGCGTGGACGAGCCGAGCGACTTTCCCGATCACGAGGGCGAAGATTATGGCGCGATCCGTGCCCGCTTCATAGACCCGATCGAGCGGGCGCACGCGCTCAACCTGCGCGTGGCCGTGGCCGTGGCCAACTACTTCGGCGCCCACGGCTAAGCCGCCCGGCTCAAATGCCGCGGTTTTCGCCTAGGCGGCGGTGCCATGCCATCGCCGCCGTGCCCGCCAGCATGCGCAAGGTGCCCAGCCCCTGGGCATGGGCCATCGCGCCGCTGGTGCGGTTGATCAGGCCACCCAGATCGTGCAGCGCGGTTTCCGCCTCGATGCTGGCGAGGCCAGCCGCTCGACGCACCGTTTCGATCTCGGCAAAGGGGCGGGCGGCGCTGACCGCGTCGAAATAGGCGCGGTTGGCGGCAATGCCTTCGGCGATGCGCCCGGGCAAGGACGCGCCGAAATCGGGCCACAGCAGGAAGACCGCGAGCAGGGCCGCCAGGCTGCCGATGACATTGTCGATCATCCGCGCCGCGGCAATGCCTTCGCCGGGATGGAGCATGGCCGTGACAATCACGAACAGCATCGTCAGGAACACGACGAACACGGTATAATTCACCGCGCGCAGGGCAATCGCCACGCCGGCCAGCAGCGTGGCGAGGCAGGCGAGTGGCACGGTTTCCGCCCCGCCGAGCAGCAGCAGGGCCGAGGCGAAGAGCCCGCCCAGCACACTGCCCAAAATGCGTTCGAGGCAGCGCGCCCAGGTGACGCGCACCCCGCCTTGCAGGACGACGACGACTGCCATCGCCGCCCAATAGGGATAGCCCAGCCCAAAGGTGAGCGCGGCGGCATAGACCGCCACCAGCCCGGCGGTCTGCCGCAGGGCCTGTTGCACCGCCGCGCGCGACAGGGGGCGGGCGCGCAGCACACCGCCCGCTGACGGCAGCGGT
>NZ_KE148498.1:0-15112 GCF_000410615.1 Novosphingobium sp. B-7
ATCCAGATCGTCGCGCGACAGCCGCTCATGATCGTCATGGAAAGCCTTTAGCAGCCAGTCAACGACAAGGTGGACCAGTCGGGGCGAACCGGCGTTTGGGCCAAGTCTGGCCACCTCGTCTTCGCCGCCGGTGATCGCGCCTTCCTGGAACCAATGGCTGAGCCCATCGAGAACGATCACTTGGCCTTGCGGGTTATTGGCCAGTGCCAGCCGGGCTTTCGGCGCCTCGTCCGAGGCGATCACCAGCGGATCTTTTATGCCGAAAACGGCAAGTACCGGCCCGTGGATCGCCCGTAGATCAGTAGCCGAGCGCAGATTGCCCGCCCCGCGTGCTTCTTCAGTGTCAATCATCGCCAAGGCGCCCTCGGCCTGCTGGCGGGGAAAGCCGGCCGCCTCGAACCGGTCCACCCCGACGGCGCGCAGGCGCGCGACGGTGCCTGCGTCCTTGCCGTCAATCCGCGCTTGCAGCAGGGTGATCGCCGCGTCGATTGCCGGTGTTGCGACCGCCTCTGATCGGCCCGCTGCGATCATCTGGCGGATCAGTGCCCCGCGCAAATAGGGCAAACCATCGCCCACCGATCCCGCCAGCATCACCACGCCTGCGATCGTGGGATCGGCAGCGGCCACCGCCGGGGCAATCACGCCGCCTTGGCTGTGCCCAACCAAAGCAATGCGGCGGCCGTCTATATCAGGGCGGCGACGCATCGCGGCGACAGCGGCCGCGGCGTCGGCGGTCAGCCTTTCAAGATCCTCTTGGTATATGCCGCTCGATTGTCCGATGCCGCGCTTGTCATACTCCAGCGCGGCGATGCCCTGTTCTGTCAGAGCCTTGACGATTTGCGGGAAACCGCCCCGTCCGTTCGGACCATGCCCCTGGATCAGCACGACCAGCGGAAATGGCGCTTGGCCCGATTTGCTGGGCAGATGCAGGGTGCCAGCCAGCACCACGCCCGGTTCTGACGCGATGCGCACATCGGTGAGGATCTCGGCAGGGCGGAAGCCGGCAAAGGCCCGTGCGGCCGTGGCGGCGCTGGGGGCCCCGCGCAGAAATGCAACGGGGCCCAACTGCACTGCCACCTCAGCCTTGCCCAGCGGCACGGAGAGGGATTGCGGGTTTGTGCTGATGTCAGCCGGCGCAATACCGCTTATGGCCACACGCTTCCATTGGCGGGTCAGCGCCACTTCCTGCACGGCAAAGGGTGCATAGTGTGGCGCGCCCCCTTGCATGGCGATAATGAGTCGCAAAGGCCGTGCTGCGCGCGCCCATAGCTCGGCCGTAATTGGTTCTCCCGCAGCGATTCCACCCGGTAGCGGCATGGTTGCTCCGCTCGACCACGGTTCAACCGGGCGCGCGCCGGGCTGGATGACGACCACGCCTCCACCGGGCACATGCGCATCGCTGTCATGGGCATAGGCAGTGCCATAAACGGCCCAGCCCCCGACGCCGACAACAGGGGCCAGCGCGGCCTGCGCTTGTGCATCAAGGGCGGGCCTTGCGGGTGCGTCAACAGTCGAGAGCACGAGGCCCGTGAGCAGCAGGGCCACGCGTGGCCATCTCATCGCCGATGTGTTTGCCATCGCTTATCCTCTCTTGTTGGTTGCCCGCTCTGTGCGCGCGGCGCCTCTCATCTAGGCCATCCCATCTCCAAAACCCTGGGCGTGCCACAATGCCAGCGCGGACACGGCAGCACATTCTAGTGCCATCGCCGCGCAGGGCTGCGCCAACTTGGCCACACTCACCGCAGCGCAAGCCAACCCCAGCAGCAGCGTCACCATGCCCGCGGCACCCAAACGGGATAGCGCGGCAATGCGCGGCCAATCATGGTCGAGCACCCACCAAGCCAGCGGCACATGAGCAGCGGCCAGCATTATCGTTAGCGCCATCAGCAAGGGGGCCAGGCATTGCGTGCCCACGTTGAGTTGCGAGGTGAAGGTTCCTTGCCCCAGCAGAAAGCCAGCCCATCCCGCGCTGGCATCAACAAAGGGAAAGCCAGACAGCGCCGCCACGGCCAGCAGTGCGCCCATGGGCAACAGCAGCCCAAGGCAAAGCGCATAGCTAGCCAGCGCGAAACGCCCTTCGCTGTGATGGGGCAGCATGCGCCAGGCCGCCAGCAGACAGCCACTTGAGAAGCGCAGTGCTGTCCCGTCTGCCTGGGCCAGGGCGAACTCGGCGCACATCGCCTGCGCCCAAGGGCGATGACGCGTGCCGAGGCTCTGGACAGCCAGCGCAAGCACCAGTCGGGCGAGCTTTGCCCTCACGCTAAAGACGGCGCGCCGCACGGCGCATTCTCGCCCTTGGCATGTTCGTGCGCCAGGCGTAGCCCGGTAGCGGTCAAGCGATAGACGTGCCGCGGTGGGCGCCCAGGGGCTTCCGCCGCGCGCCACTCGGCCTCAACCAGGCCTTGGTCGGTCATCCGCATCAGCAAAGGGTAGATGGTCCCGGACGCCAAGCCGGTGGCCTTCATCAGTTCATATCCGTGCCACCAGTCGGGCGCCTGCGCCGCGAGTGATTGCAGCAACGTAAGCATTTGATGAGAGGGTCGGCGTGTTCGCTTCATTCCTTTTTGCAACATATGTAGACTTAAGAGTCAAGCGCCACTGTCGCGTTCAAGGTATTCAGACAGATTGAACCGAGCGCGTGGCGGGCCGAGGGTATATGGGCCGCAAAGCGGTGGGAAAAATCCTTCGTTCGGTATTTCCGCTGGAGCGGTATCAAAACCCCAGGATCCCCATTCACGTGCTAACTTTCTGGATAAATTAGCGGCGGGTTTTGACGGGCCTATTGATGGGGAGGGTCGTCAGTAATTGCGGCGGGCATCGCCAAGCCGATTGCGATAATCCACAAATGGCCACTAACTGGTTTTCGGCCGCCCTGCATCACGGTGTCGAACTCGCGCGAACCTGTCGCATGATAGGCTATATTTGTCATTCTAACGAATGCGCGCCAAAGTGGTTGCTGCTATGGGTAGAGCCTTCCACAAACGGAGGATCACCCGTGCCAGCCACCTTCCGCCATTTCGCCATCAACGCCGACGATGTTCAGCGTGCTCGACAATTTTACGAAGGGGTGTTCGGATGGAGTTTCAGCCCATGGGGACCGCCCGATTACTACCAGATCAGAAATGCCGGTAGCGGCCTGCTTGGTGCATTGCAGGAACGGCGCGATATCACCGCAGGACGCCCGGCGACGAGCTTCGAACCGAGTTTCGGCGTCGAGGATTTGAAGGCGACCATAACCGCCATCGAAGCAGGCGGTGGCAGGATATTGATGCAGCCCTACCGGATCGAAGGCGTCGGCGAACTCATTTATTTCGAGGACACTGAGGGCAACCTTGTCGGCGCGATGCAATATGATGCCGGAGTCTTCGATTGACCAGCGATGGTTTCGACGTCCGGTCGCTGGCAGCGACCTTTCGTACCGGCGCGCTGGTCGGCGTGCATCGACACCGTTGGGGCCAGCTCATCTTCGCCAGTTCCGGGTTGATGCACGTCACCACCGACGACATGCTGTGGATGGTGCCCCCGACACGGGCGGTCTGGCTACCCGCCGGCTTTCAGCATGGCATCGCAATCAGCGGTGAGGTGGCGATGCGCACGCTTTACATCGCGAACAGTCGCGCTGCGCACCTCCCTTCTGTGCCGGCGGTGCTCGAAGTGACGCCGCTGCTGCGCGAACTCATCCTCCACATTATCACGATCGGCATGCTAGCCTTTGAGCGTCCGGAGCATGACCGGATCGCGGGACTGCTCATCGACCTGCTGCTCAAGGCGAGACCGCAGGACCTCAACCTGCCAATGCCCAGGGATGCCCGCGCGCGTCGGCTGGCGGAACATGTGCGGAATATGCCTGCTGACGGGCGGGACATGAGTGAGCTTGCCGAAATGACGGGAGCCAGCCTACGCACACTGCAACGATTGTTCCCGCGCGAGACCGGGCTGACCATCGAGGCGTGGCGACAAAAAGCGCGTCTGTTGCATGCAATCGCCCGCATGTCGTCCGGCGCCAACGTCACCGAAGCAGCAATGGATTGCGGATACCAGAGCGTCGCCGCTTTCAGCACGGCTTTTACCAGGCAATTCAGGGTGACGCCTGGCCGATATCCCGTCCGCTGACCAGACGGCCGGCGGACGGCCAACAGGCCCTGCAACGTCCCCTTTTGAGGCGGCAATCGTCGACCCATGGAACCCGGCTGCCGGCGGAAGCGCTGACGTTCGCTCCCCCGCTTCCGTCGCTGATCACATGGTAGCGCGTGACAATGGGACCGGTCGTCCGTTGCTAATTTTCGCCGTGTGAACCTATGGCCGGTTCCGACGGCTCTGCCGGCGACTCTGAACGACCGGAATTAGGGCGACTATGCAGGGGGTGGCGATGCGAGACCTTAGCGTTGCTTGCCGACGCGCCCAGTGCGGCCGATCCTCAGGGCGAACGAGACGAGCAGGCGCCTCGTGCGACTCGATCGCCAGATCGGAAGGCGAGGTGCAGGAGGCCTTTCATCCTGCCTCTTCCAGATGGCGCGTATCTGCGCTCGTCGGGACGTCTGCGGTCGAGCTTGCTCCCTTGGATCCGGCCGGGTGGCCAGCTGTCACCCGGGTCTCTAGGTCGTTCAAGCGCACGTCGGCCTTCTCAGCTTCTTCGCCGGCTGCCGTCGCCGCCTTGATGTATCGCCCCGCAGCAGACTCGCTCTGGAACCAAGCGATTTCCTTGTCGAAGGCGGTGGCGGTGCTGTCGCCCAGGGACTGCGCCGCGCCCAAATCGAAAGCGCCGCACTGGTCGAGCTTGGGCCACGTGAAGTGCCGGCTCAGCGCATCGTAGCAGTTCTGGCTATAGATCATCTCGCCGGCGAGACCCTCTGTCTTTGCGACCTGCCTAAGGTGGCTCATGCCGATCAGGACGTCACCCTTACTCAGAGGCGTGATAGGCACGCGCTGCGTACTCTGGGCCTCGATGGCGCTACCGATGGCGTTTTGTGCCACGTCTGTCTCAGCGGATCCCGAGTTCTTGCTGCTGGTGGAGCACTGACCCAGGGCCAGGGCACCGGCCACGATCCCTCCGAAGACCAAGAACGGTCCCCAGCAGCCCGACTTCCCAGGCGCCGCCTGTGTCGGGACGGGAGGCCTCGATGTGGGTACCGGGCGTTGCATTTTCGGATCGACCACAACCCACTCCCAAATAGCATGCCTCCGTTCTTTAGCGTAGAAGTTCACGGGGGCAACTATTTCGCCGCTCATCTCTTTCGTTTGCCAATTTAGGTTTAGGGCGATAATCTATGGTGCCAATTTCGGGGGATACATGCATTTCATTTCTGGGCAAGCTCCGTTCGTTTGGTGCGGAGCCCGTTCCGGCGGATCGGTACGGAGGTGTTGGGCGGACGTAGCATCGGGTGCTTGGCGCCCGCAGCCTAGCCCACGCTGAGCGCTCTCCGATGTTGACCAACATGCCTCTGAGGACCCGCCCGCTCATTGACGGGCACAACCTCTGCGTAGGCGAGAGCGGTAGTTTCTTTCTCGCTTCAGCTTCGGCTCTGGATCGATTGGAGCGTGACAGTCTTGACGAGGTCGACCGGGTGTTCCTGGACTTGAACGGGCACGTCGTCGCTCCGGACGACAGGCTGGCCTTGGCGGCCCGCACGCTTGATCTCTTTTGCCGGTCCTGCCCGGTGAACCAACTCGACTATCTCATTCTGGTGCCTACGCTACGCTGCAATCTCTCCTGTTCCTACTGCCAGGTTTCGCGCGTGGCTGAGGGGCGCAAGGGTTTCGACTGGAGCGAGGAGACGCTGGCAGCTGTGTTCGCCTGCCTGGACGCTCTGGAGGCGCGGCGGGTGAAGATCGAGTTCCAGGGCGGCGAGCCTACCCTACGTCCCGACCTCATCCGCGCCGTGATGGAGCGTTGCAGCCGCTTCGAGCGCTCCGAGTTCGTGATCTGCACGAATCTCCAGAACGTGACCGATGAGGTGCTCGACATCTTCGATCACCCCAGCGTCTTCATCAGTACTTCGCTTGACGGCGGCGCTATGACGCATGGCCACAATCGGACGGGGGATCAATCTAGGACCGAGCAATTCCTCGCCAATCTGCGGATGGTGACGGAGCGCTACGGGCAGACCAAGATTTCGGCACTGCCGACCATCGATCCCGTCTCGCCGCCCGACATCGATGGCCTGATCCAGAGCTATGTCGATCACGGATTCGAGAGCATCTTCCTGAGGCCGATTAACTATCAGGGCTTCGCCCGTAAGCGCCACAAGGCGTCGAGAGAACAGGGCGACGAATGGCGCCGATACTATGAGGCTTTCGTCAGGCGCATCATCCGGCGCAACTGGGAGGATCGCAGCCGGGTGCTAGAGGAGACATACTTTAGCATTGCCCTGCGCCGAATCTTTTATCCAGGCCGCGAACGCCACGTCGACCTGCGCAGTCCCAATCCCATGGGCGTCGACTACATTGTGGTCGACTACGACGGAACCGTCTTTCCGACTGACGAGGCGCGCATGCTCTCACGCTCCGGCGTCATCGACCTGTCCATCGGCACGATCGCGGATGGCTGGGACACGGACGCGCGCGACACGCTCAACCGCCACGCCAGCAACGACGAAGATCCTGCCTGCAAGCGATGCGCCTACCAGCCCTACTGCGGCCGTGACATCATCGACGACATCGCCCGCTACGGGCGGATCGACCTGCCACGCGAAGAAACCGAGTTTTGCCGCCGGCACCTTCACCTCTTCGATTTCATATTCAAGCTGATCTACGACGAGGCTCCCGAAGTGCGCTATTCGCTCGGCCGCTGGCTGCGTCTGCCCGGCACGCCTGAGGCCTTAGGAGATGTGCTTGCATGATCCCTCTCGTTCTGCCCGCGATGAGTGATGCCGAATCCCCGTTCGTCACGCGGCTGCGCTCTGGCAAAGGTCTGACGGACGATGCATGGGATTCACTGATGATAGAAGAGGACGGTGGCGGCGTTACCTATGCCGGAGCCGGTGGCATCCTCGCGATCGATGGCGCGACCGCCAAGGCGCTCGACGGCGATGTCGTTCTTGTACAGCCCCGCCACGGGCGGATGGAACGTATCTTGCGGGCCGGCTCGCCCCACAACACGTTACTGGTGACCGAGCGGTGCGACCAGCTCTGTGTGATGTGCTCTCAGCCTCCCAAGAAGACCCACGTGGACCGTTTCGCCTATCTCGAGCAGGCCTGCCTGCTCGCCGAACCCGGACTGCACATCGGAATCTCGGGCGGTGAGCCGAGCCTCTTCAAGGACAA
The DNA here is from genome assembly GCF_000410615.1 of Novosphingobium sp. B-7. NCBI lineage: Bacteria > Pseudomonadati > Pseudomonadota > Alphaproteobacteria > Sphingomonadales > Sphingomonadaceae > Novosphingobium > Novosphingobium sp. B-7. The sequence continues at coordinate 7,264 of NZ_KE148498.1, forward strand.
GCTCCTTTCCATGGTGGAGCGGGTCCTGCGCCAGCGGCCGGATCTCAGCTTCCACATCCTCTCCAACGGACAGCACTTCGCCGAGGATGACGTTCTGCGAATGCGCGATCCGCTCTACCGCAGGGTGAGCTGGGGCGTGCCGCTCTATGCCGCATCGGCTCCGCTCCACGATGAGATCGTGGGCAAGGTGGGAGCCTTTGATGCACTGCAGGACGGCTTTGCTACCCTGCTAATGGCCGGCGCACGCGTCGAGCTGCGCACGGTGCTGGTGTCGTCTAACCTGGCGGCCATGCCCAACCTGTCCAGGTTCGTTGCCTCCCGGCTACGCTTCATCGAGGTCTGGTCCATCATGCAACTTGAGCATATCGGCTTCGCTAAGGGACGCTGGCGCACCCTGTTCGTCGATCACCGCGAGCATTTCGGGATGGTCGGCCGAGCTATCGATTGGGCCACGATGCACGGGGTCAGGGCGCAGCTTTTCAACTTCCCGCGCTGCACCGTGCCGCCTGCCTACCGGGGTATTGCAATCGCCTCCATCTCCGACTGGAAGCGTAAGTATCCGAACGTTTGCTTCGGGTGCTCTGAGCAAGCCAACTGTAGCGGATTTTTCGAATGGCACCCGGACGAAGAGGCCCGTGCAATGGTGGAGCCCCTATGAAGCGCCGCGTCTTTCTCATTCCCAGCTTGTTCGCTGCGGGATTCGGTTCGCAAGATGCCGCTCTTGCCGCGCAGAGCCACTCCAACACGGTCGGTGGCGACGATCCGAACAATGGCAGTGTCATGCGCAACTTCTCGCAAGACCATCTGGTAACGCTGGCCAGCCATAGTAGCCATAGCAGTCACAGCAGCCATGCCAGTCATAGCTCGGGCGGCGGAGGCGGGGGACATTACAGCCACACTAGCCATACGAGCCATCGCTCAAGCACTGGCGGGTATGATGGCGGTGGCTACTATGCGCCGCTGCCATCGGCTCCAGCAGTGCCCACGCCTTCACAGCCCCCGCCTCGGGTCAGCGCACCGTCCATTCAGCCGCTGTTCGACAACACGGATCGGGCCAGCGCACCGGCACCCGACGGGCTACCCGTGCTGTCAGGGCGAACCAAGCGCTTCGCTGCGATCGTCCGCAGGGTGCAGATCGCGCTGCTCGCTCAGGATTTCTACCGCGGCCCCATCAACGGGGTGGTCGCGCCGGCGTTGCGCACCGCTATTCGTGGGTTCCAGAGCAAGAGAGGACTGGAGGCCACCGGAACTATCACGCCCGCAACTCTTGATGCTCTGATGGTCTCAAGCCAGTAGTGTGTCGAATCTGTTCAAACCTTCCGGTAATAGGAAAATGATGTTTTCCTAGAGGGTGGGTTTTTTGCCAATAATGCCTCCCAAGCTGTACAAAGTAGGCCTTCGTTAAATTATAATTACGTGACGATATAGTCTAAGTTGAGTATTTATCTTAATATTATATTTTCGTTTTGAAAAATATCAAACCTCACACATTTTTATCACCGAATGTAAAGGAAGGCATTCAGCGGTGCAATATTAGCCAATGTCCAGCTACTGACGATGGCGTTTGGAGTGGTGACGGCGAGTATCGCGGCGCAATGCGCAAATGGGCAGTTCGCGCTCAGTTGCGCAAATCAGGGCGCGGGCTCCGGCCAGAAAATGAAACGGGCACTCGTGCATGAATGCATCCCCTGCACCTCAAATCCGGGGAGCTTTTTCAAACGTTCAAGCACCGCGCCTTCAGCGGTCGCTAATTGCGGGAATGAAACTCGTGTACGCCCGGAGTTGTCTTTCAGAAGCCTCCAAATGTCCGCTCCTCAAGGGCCGCTGTCGCTTGTCTCGACAAAGACCGAGGCAAGCTCGGTCATCCTGATGCGCTGCTCTGCCTGCTGGGGTGCTCGACAGACAATCTCATCATCTGCCGTGACCTCGACCACGAACTGCGTTTCTGGGTGCTTCATCCTCCGATGCTGCCCAGTTTGTGGGGTTGGCGCAATGACCGCTTTCCACCCAACCCAGATTATTTCTGGGGGCGGTGAAATCAATAAACAAACGACCGCTTCCGGCGTACGAACTTAGGCGCCCGAATGGCCGTTTTTGGGGCGAAATGAGTATGCGCTTCCGGGTAATGACACGCACTGGAAGGCCTTTGCTGACATTGTTGCTGTAGCTTCGACATTCCTACATCGACGCAAATTCGTGTCGCTGTTCGTCCAGTTATGATGGTGCTAATGTCGATGGTAGCACAATGGCTGTTAACCGTGATTTCGCTTCAAAATCGACCTGTTAGAAAGGCAAAAGTTGCGTCTTGTGGGGAATTGGCGTATGGTCCTTTTGAAAGTTTAGCCAAATCATAGCGTTATTGGGCGAAAACTGGTCCTGTAAGCGGCACCACGGGTTTCTTCCCATAAAATCTCAAAATATTGATTTGGCCATATTTTCGGTCGATTTCGTCTTCCGGATGCTCTCGCTTTGCGCCAGAATTTCGCACCGCGGTTTACGCCAGGTGGGGGCATTTCTGGGGGAAACGGGAGCCTGGCAAAAGGCGTTGCCGCCAAATAGGCACGTTTGCTGCTGTGGCTGCCGTCAGGAGAAGTTCTTGAGATCCGGCCACATCTCGGTCAGCGATGGCTTCACGTTTTCGCACAGCGCTATCACCTTGCCGTTTTCATATGCCATGGCATAGCGCGACCAGGTTTGGCCGAGCAGCGTGACCTTGCGGCAATAGGGCTGCATGGCGGCCAGGTCATCCTGCACCGACAGCACGTGGATGGGATGCTGTCCGCGCAGGCCCCAGAGGTAATACTGGTTGTGCCCGCTCAACGCCGGCGGCAGGCCATGGCCGTAGAGATCGAGCGCGGCCGCTTCGCCATAGTTGTCCACCTTGATGGCCGTGACCGCGCGCTCCGGCGCCGGGATGCGGGCCCAGGCGGCATCGACCTGCCTTGCGAAATCGCGCCAGCCCAACTGGTCTGCCATGCTCTGTGGCAAAGCTGTGCCGGCAAAACTGCGCTCTTGCTGCTGCGGCGCCAGCCCGGTTGCCCGCACATAGCGTTCCAACGCGGCTGGTGACAGGATTGGCAGGGCGAGCGGCGCGGCCAGGGCGGCGACAATGACGGCTGCCGTGGCGACCGCCGCCACACCCACTTTGGCCGGCATGCTTTTTACCCAGGGTGCCAGCGCAGTCGCGCCGATCACGAACAAGGTGGGATAGAGCGGCGCCAGATAATAGTCCTTGCCGTGACCAAGGCGCACGATGACGATCACCACGACGGCGCCGATCACCAGGAAACGAAGATCGGCCAGGCGCCTTGCCAGGAACGGGGCCGCCAGGCCGGCGATCCACAGCGGCGCGAACGCCGGGTTCATCACCAGCACCTGGTTGACGAGGAACGGCACGGCATCGACCGCCGCGTTCTTGCCCTTGGCCGCTGCTGCCAATTCCAGGAACGGAAAGCCGTGGGCATATTGCCAGAGGAAGGACGGCACCGCGATGATGGCGGCAATCGCCACGCCGCCCCACAAGGCCGGCCGTCGCAGCAGCACGCGGCCCGGCGTGACGAGCAGGCCGGCGGTCAGGCCGACCATCCAGAACAGCATGGCATACTTGATCTCGAGCGTGAGCCCGACCAGCAGCCCCGCGCCCAGCAACGCGCGATCATCCCCCTCGCGACCGGCTTTGACCAGCAGATAGGCAAGCGCCGTCCAGGCCAGCGGCTCGAACGCCGAGGTGTTGAGCGTGGCAACGATGCCCATCAGCATCGGCGCGAGGGCGCAGGCCAGGCCGGCCATCGCCTGTGCCAGCCTTCCCCCGCCCAGCAGCCGCGCGAAGCGCATCGCCAGCCATACCAGCGCCCCGCCCGCCAGCGCCGTCGGCACACGCAAGCCAAAGGCGCCCCATCCCAGCTTGAACAGGCCAGCGGCGAGCAAGGGCACGCCGGGCGGCTGATCGACATAGCCGAACGCCGGGTGCTGCCCGCAGACGATGAAGTAGAGCTCGTCGCGGAACAGGTCGTACCGCCCCGCAAACAGCAGGTGGAATGCAGCAACGGCAAGGCCCGCAACCAGCGCCAGGCGCTGGTCCGGACATTTGGCGCTGGAAACAGGCACTGTCATCGATCCATTCCTGCGGGCATCAGTTCGAGGGCTCGCCCACGTCGATGCGGTTTCCATCCGGATCGGCGAACACGAAAGCGCGCTGGCCATAGTCCTTGTCGGCCAGGCGTTTGATGATCCGCACACCTTTGCTTTCGCAGATGGCATAAAGTGCCGCCACATCGCTAACGTAGATATGCATGACGTTGGTGGTCGACGGCTTGTGACCGGGCGTGCGGCTCAGGTGAATTTCCGCGCGTCCCTTCTTGAGGACCATGAAGCCGACCGGAGACCCGTTCTCGAACACTTTCTCAAAGCCGAGCACACCCACGTAAAAGTCGTGCGCGGCGTGAATGTCCCGCACGCTGATTCCGGGTGCAGCGCGTCCGAACGTGATGTCTGCGATTCCAGGTTCCGCCATCGTCTTGTCCTTGCCAGGCAGGGGCGGGGGTGCGCGTGCCGATTGCGGAGCGGTGTCCTTGGCGCGGTGTTGAACACCGGCCGATTATCCATGTCAACCAATGGGCTGATCGGCCGGGCAAAGCTGCCGGCGGTCGGGCATGGCTGCCACGGCACCGCGAGTCCGCCAGGTGGCCATGGCATCGTCCATCAAGCCGCGACTGTACAATCGTACGGTTTTTCGCTACGCCGCGTGCGGGACCGGAAAAACCGGCAGGCCGGGAGAGAGGATTGGCTATGCGTATCGGCACCGAATCGGGACTTACAGCCGCAGACACTCACGGCATTCTGCTGCGGCCGGAACACGAGGTCTTGCAGTCGAGCGACTCGCTGGAATGGCAGTCGTTCTATGCCTCGCACCAGCGCGAGGCCCCCTATGCCGACACGTTCGGCGGAAATGACCATCATCTCATCATCGTGCATCTCAATGGCCCGGTGCGCATCCGGCGCGAACTGAGCGGCGAACGGCGCGAGGCGCGGATCGGCACCGGTGGGCTGTTTATCCTGCCGGCGCAGCGCGACTTCGGCGTGGCGCTCATGTCACCGCTGGAGACGGTGCACCTCTACGTCCATCGCAAGCTGATCGCGGCGACAGTGCGCGAACTGTGCGACGACGCGCTGGACTCGGTGGAGTTCCTGCCGCGCATGGGAGAGCACGATCCGCTGCTCGAACAACTGGCGCGGCTGGCCTGCACGATGATCAAGGAGCGGCAATCCGATCTGTTTGCCGACAGCGTCGCCCGCCTCATCGCCGCGCAACTGGTGCGCCACCATGCTCTGGCAAAACGGGTGGAACTGCCGCGGATCACCGGGCTCCAGCCGAGTCAGATCGCCCGGGTGCGCGCTCTGGTTGCAGAGAAGATGGAAGCGCCGATCAGCGTGGACGATCTTGCCCGTGCGGCCAATTTGAGCCCGATCCATTTCGCGCGCCAGTTCAAGCGCTCAACCGGGCGGGCGCCCTATCAGTACATCATCGAGCAGCGGGTGGAGCGTGCGCGCGACCTGCTGCGTGGCGATCTGCCGATTGCCGAGATCGCCGTGCGGTGCGGCTTCACGCACCAGGAACACCTTACCCGGATCTTTGGCCGGACGACGGGCGTTACCCCGGCCGCCTATCGCCGTTCGCTTCGCTGAGCGGTGGCCACTGGGCCCCGGGACGCCCATCCCGGGGCCAGCATCGCCATCAATACTTGATCGCGAAACGGAAGCCATAGAGGCGCGGTGCGCCGGGCGAACCGGCGAACAAGTTGGCATTGGCGTTATAGACGATATCGCCCCACGGACGCTGGTTGCCGATGTTGTTGACGAACAGTGTCGCCGACCATTTATCGTCCTCGCCCGAATACGTGGCCGAGGCCTGGCCGGTCCAATAGGCCGCCTGCTGTTCGATATCGAGCAGTTCGAACCCGACATAGCTGGACGACTGGTAGCGGGCGTCACCTTGCAGCACGATCTTCGCGGTGCCGATGGGAATGGTCTGGCGCACGCCGAAGTTCATCGTCCATTCCGGCGAACGCAACGCGCGCAGGCCCGAACAATCCACCACCGAGGAGGCAGAGCCCGGCGCCGGGGCCGTCACCGCGCAGCGGGTAGGCGGCGGCGCGGGCGTCGAATAGCGAAAATCGGTGTATTTCGCATTGAGATACTGGATGTTGGCAGTGAGCAGCGTGTTGCGCGCAGCCAGGAACTGTGCCTCTCCCTCGGCACCATAGTTGCGCGAGTTGCCGATGTTTTCGGTAAAGAAAGCCGAAGCACCGTTCGAATCGACGCCAAGATGGGCGATCTGCTGGTTCTTGTAGCGCCAATAGAAGGCTTCGAGATTGAGCTGGAGGCGATTATCGAAAAATCGGTTCTTTGATCCGATCGTGTAGGCCTGGATCGTTTCGGGGCGGTATTGCTGCCGGGTGGGATCGACGGCGAAGGAGAACCCGCCACCGCGATAGCCGGTTTCGACCGAGGCGTAGAGCAGCGAGTGCGGACCCACGTCATATTCCGCACCGGCCCGCCAGGTTGCGCGGCTGTTCTTCTGCTCCATGTTGAGCACCGCGCGGTTGTTGCCCAGGATGCTGGTGGGCGCGGACGGATCAGCATAGATGCTGCTGAATGCCGGAACCGGGCTTGGCAGCGGGCCCACCAGGCCAAGGCTGGAGATCAGCCCGGCCGGGGTCTGCGTATAGGGCAGCACCAGGCCACCCGGGCAGCTGGCCGCAACGCAGACCGCCACCAGCGTCTGCGACGCGCCATCGACGGTCTTGCGATCGCTGGTATAGCGCAGCCCGCCGCTCAGGCGGAACGTGTCGGTAAAGGCCAGCGTCACCCGGCCGAACGCGGCATAGGATGTCGTATCGAGCGCGCCACCCAGATAGTTGGTCAGCGTTTGCTGGGCGAACACGTCGGCGGTTTGCGATTCCTCGCGATAGTAGAACGCGCCGAGCAGGTAGCGGAAGAAGCCGGTATCGGGCGAAGCGAAGCGCGCTTCCACGCTCTTCTGGGTGGTCTTCTCGTCGAACAGGCTGATGAACGAGGTAACCGCGTTAAGCGCGTGCACATCGGCACGGCGATAAGCGGGAATCACGGTCAGCGTGCCGGCAGCGGTAGTCCAGCTCAGCTCGGCATTGACGCCCCAGAACGTGCTGTTCTGCCCTGGATAGGGGGCGAGCGGCTGAAGCGTGCGACCGATCTGGAAGCTGACCTGCTGCGGGAACAGCGCCTGCACCTGCGGATCGTACAACCCGGTGCCGCGATCGGTGGGTGCCGGCGTGATTGCCCCGGTCACAGGATTGCGCACGCCAACCAGGGCCGCGCTGCCACCCACGCCGCCAGCCTTGTAATAATCGGCAGCGATGCGGATCGAGAAATCGCTCGTCGGGCGGAACAGCAATTGGGCACGGGCACCCTTGCCGTCCTCGTCATTGGTACCATCGCTCAAATAGCCATCATGCTTGCTGTAGATGCCGGCAACACGCAGCGCGGCCTTGTCAGACAGCACCAGATTGACATCGCCTTGCAGCACCACCGTGTTGTAGTTGCCGAGCGTGGCGGAGAAATCGCCGGAATTGCCGTCCAGTTTCGGGCGCGCCGGCAAGATGTTGATCGCGCCACCGGTGGCGTTGCGGCCATAGAGCGTGCCCTGCGGGCCCTTGAGCACTTCGACCCGTTCGACATCGTAGAACACGCCGGTGGTAGCGCTCGGCCGGCCGACATAAACGCCGTCATAGTTGAACGCGATCGCCGGATCGCTGAACGAATTGACCGCGAACGTGCCCACGCCGCGCAAGTAGAACAGGTTGGACGAGCC
>NZ_KE148498.1:15263-31566 GCF_000410615.1 Novosphingobium sp. B-7
TGGAGGCGACCTGCAAGGCGGGCACCAGCGTCGTCAGCTGCGAGGACTGGGTGACATTGAGCCGGGCGAGTGCGTCAGACGATACCACGCTGACCGCGATCGCGGCGCGCTGGAGGTTTTCCGAGCGACGTTGCGCGGTAACCACGATGTCCTTGAGGCCTTGCTCGCTCGCGTCGCTCTGCGCGCCGCTGGCGGCCTCTGCGGGCTCCGCAGCAGGCGCCTGGGGCGCGGCGGCCGATGCGGTCTGCGCGGCAGCGGGCATCGCGCACAGCGCGAGCGCCAACGGTGCAGTCGACAGGAAATAGCGTGGGTTCAAGGCATCCTCCCATTTGCGTTGTTTGCTGTGTCCCTTGCGCTGGCTGGTCCGGCGCAGGGCACATGCGGTTGATGCTGGTCTAGGCAGGCCCTTTGCCGGAATCCTGCATGATGCAGCACGGCCGATGCATGAAAACGGCACGCGCAGTTCCCCGGTCGTTTCCGTGCAGGCAAATGCCCGGAACATGCAGGAACTTCCCTGTCGTCGGGGAGAATGCCAAGGATGGCGCAAAGACCGGGCCGCAGCGCATGCTGCAGAGCGCGGGATGGTTAGGAGAGATGCGAGTGAATAACGACCAGGCCGTGGCAACCGATCTTCCCCGCGGTGCATATCTGATCCGCGGCGCCCGCATCCTCACCATGGACCCCGCAATAGGCGACCTTGCCCGCGGCGACGTGCTGGTACGCGGCGGCGCCATTGTCGCCGTGGCCGAGGAGTTACCAGCCGACGATGCCGAGGTGATCGATGCTGCCGGCATGATCCTGATGCCCGGCTTCATCGAGACGCACTGGCACATGTGGAACAGCATCTGGCGCGGTTTGTCGCATGATGCGCCCGGCTATTTCGCGCTCCACCGCCTTGCCGGGAGCTACACCGCCGAGGATCACTATGCCGCCATCCGCTATGCCGCGACCGAGGCGATCAATGCTGGCGTCACCACCTGCCACAACTGGTCCAATGCGCTGCGCAATACCGAAGACGCGCTTGCGCAGGCGCAGGCCCTGGCAGACAGCGGCATCCGCGCCCGCTTCGGTTATGGCCATCTGCCGCATCCTGGCTCCACCGCCGTCGACGATGGCGAAATTGTCCCCATGCTCGAATGGCTCGGCCAGCATGGCGACGAGCGGATCGATCTGGGCGTCGTCATCCACACGACGCAGCACTTCGTCACCGAAGTGGAAGCGGCCCGGCGCCACGGGCTCAAATCGATCGCCCCGCATGCCGACCTGTCCCAGGTTCTGCACCTTTTGGGGCCAGAGTTCATCTTTACCCATGGGCCCGGCACGCCGGACCAGCTGCTCCAGCTTTTGGCGGCGCGCGGCGTCAAGATTTCCCTCTGCCCTTCTACCGACACGATAATTGGTGCGGGCTTGCCGCCGCTGATCCGCTTCCTTGAAAACGGCGTGCCGTTCCACGACATCGGCTTCAGCGTCGATGTAACGGCGCAGACCTGCGTGGATCCGTTTGCCGCGATGCGCACGATCATAGCATCTGCGCGAATCGCCCAGCAGCGCGGCGCCTCGTTCACCGAGATCATTATGCGGCCCGGCAACCCGGCAGATCCCACCAATGGCCTGACCATGCCGCGCCAGATGCTGCAGCTCGCGACGCTGAACGGCGCGCGGGTGCTGGGGCTTGAAGACACGACCGGATCGATCGCGCCCGGCAAGCGCGCCGACCTGATCCTGGTGCGCACCAGCGATCTCAACATGATCGCGGTGGACGATAGCAACGCCACCTTCCAGCTGGTCCAGCACGGCCAGCCGGCGAACGTTGACACCGTCATGGTCGACGGCCGCTTCCTCAAGCGCGCTGGCCAGCTGCTGGGCATCGATGTGGCCGCCGTCGGCAAGGCCGCCGCGCGATCGCACGATGCGATCCGCCGCCGTGCCCAAGTCGGCTGCGACGCGACGCTCTAGGCGGCGTGGGGATCAGTTCCCGCCGGCTCCGCCAGGGCGCGGATGCCGGCGGCGGCGAAACGAACGATCGGATCGAAGCTCGCCACAACATCGCTGCTGGACAGGCGCCCGTGGGTCAACCGGTCGAGCAGCCGGGTGTCGGCAAACATGCTCACCATGCCGCCCAGAAGCAGGACATAGCCACGTGCGGCCAGATCGGGCGTGAGGCGCGGCTCCACCACCTGGATGCGGGCGATCATTTCTTCGGCCACCCCACCGAAGATCGCCGCGGCAACCGGGGTCCACCGCGCATCCTGGGTCATCATCGCGTGCAGGCGGGCATAGGAGCGCCAGCCTTCGTCGCCCTCGGCGATCCGTTCGACATAGGGACGCAGAAAGGCCGCCAGCAGTGCTTCCAGGTCTGGCTTGTCCAGCGCGTCGAGCGCGGCGAGGCGTGCCGTATTGATGATATCGGCGCGCCGTTCCAGCACGGCGGCAAACAGCTGATCCTTGGCGGGGAAGTGGTGGGTCAGCAGGCCGAGCCCGACCGGCCCGCGTTCGGCGATCATCCGCATCGAGACCCCGTCGAAGCCATGCACGGCAAACAGCGCTTCTGCTGCGTCGAGGATGATCTCGCGCTTGGTCTTCTTCTGCGTACGTCCCGTCACGCTCGTTTCGTCCCCCGGTGCAGCGCGGCGCTTCGACAGGGCCGCGCGGCGGCGTTAGCGGATCGCGCCGCGATTCTCGACGCAAGCCTCATGAAAAATTGCCGCGCGAATGCCCTCTACCGCACATTGCGGCGTGGTCAGGACCGTTCGGCCGGCATGCGGCGCGATCGCGGCCGCAGCGCGGGCCAGACTGAACTGCGCCAATGCCACGACGCTGCAATCCTCGGGCAGAGTGGCAGCGACCGCTGCAACAATCGCATCGTGCCGCGCGGCATCGCCGCTTTGCAGCGCGTCGAGCGCACCGGGACAATGTACCGGCAGCACCCGGTCGGGATCGGGGAATTCGGGCAGCATCGAAGGCAGCGTCGGTGCAAAGCTCGCCAGCAGCGCGATGCGCCCTGCCCCCGCCGCCGCGACGGCCCGTGCGATCATCGCCGTATTGGGCTTGTGCACCGGCAGCGGCGCCAGATCGGCGGCAACGGCGTCGATCGCCGGCCCAAAGGCAGAGCAGGTGAACAGAATGCCATCGGCCCCTGCCCCTGCCGCATAGCGGCCCAGCGTGCGGAACCGCGCAACGATCGCGTCGGTAAGCGCGCCAGCCTCGGCCAAGTCGCGCGACAGGCTGTCGTCGAGCAGGTTGGCCAGGCGCGCCTGTGGCCAATGCTCGGCAAAGGCGGCGTTGATCGGCGCGATCGAGGCTTCCAGCGCATGAATCAGTGTAATCGCGGTCATTGCCCCTCCACGAAACGCGCGATCGTTTCGCCAAATGCACCTGGCGCCTCGACATTGGCGAGGTGCGCGGCCGGCAAAGTGGCAAACCGCGCGGTCGGGATATGCGCGGCGAAGTCTTGCATCATCGCGGGCGCCGCCGCCTTGTCCTCGGCACCAGCCAGCACCAGGCATGGCATCGCGAGTTTTGGCAGCAAGGCCATGTGATCGAGCGTGGCGATGATCCGCGCTGCCGCAACAAAGCCGGCGGCGGGCGTCTGGCGGATCATGCCGCGCACCCCGTCAAGCGTCTGCGGCGAGGCAGCAGCGAAATCGGGCGTGAACCAGCGGTCGAGGCTGGTTTCGACCTGCGTCTCGATCCCCTCGCGCTCCACCATCGCGATCCGCTCATGCCACATCGCGGCGACGGGCGGGGGCGTGCGCGCGGCACAGCAGGCCAGCACCAGGCGCTCCACCCGGGCAGCATGGCGCAGCGCCACCTGCATCGCCACCATCGCGCCAAACGACATGCCGACCAGGCTGAACCGATCGATGCCATGGGTTGAGAGCGTCTCGGCAACCGCATCGGCATAGTCGGCAAAGCCAGCGCCTTCGGGCAGCAATGCACTGGCGCCATGGCCCGGCAGGTCCACCCGCACCACGCGAAACCGCTGGGAAAGCTGCTCCACCTGCGGGCGCCACAACGCGGCCGAGGTGGCGATGGCATGGAGGAAGACGAGCGGCGGCGCGCCGGCGGGGCCGTCGATATGGATTGCAAGCGTCATGCCATCATGCTCCAGCGGCCCAGCCCGATCCCGGTATACCAGTCGGTGATGCAGTCATAGTGATAGGTTTCGAACGGCGCGCCTTCGGCAATGCCCTGGGCGACCAGCCAGTTGCGCACTTCTTCCGCGCCATTGCCGGCTGTGTTGACCGTCGCTTCCGCAAAGTCGGCAGCCGCATCCAGCCCGCCAGCTTCCAACTGCTGGAGAAAGCCACGGTCGAACGCCTCGTCGAGCTGGCCCATGCGCGGCGTGCCAACATCGTGGCTCAGCCCGCCGGTGGCGAGCACAGCCACGCGCGCGGCGCCCATATAGCCCCTGATAGCCTGCCCCAGTGCCCGGCCGAACGCCACGCAGCGCCGCATCGCCGGCATCGGCGGCTGCACCGTGTTGACCAGGATCGGCACTACCGGGATGGCCCCCGCAATCCCGGCCAGATCGAGCGGGGTCATCATGCCGTGGTCAAGCGTCAGTTCCATCGACAGCGCCGGGTCAAAGCCCGCCGCCATCACCGACTGGAGCAGATGCGCGGCAAGCGCGGCATCGCCCGGCAATTGCTGCTTCGGGATCTTGAGCCAACCCTCCACCGGGCTGGGGTAGGATCGCGCCACGCCGATGCAGAAAGGCGGCAGGTTATCGAGAAAGAAATTGTGCAGGTGATCATCGGAAACCAGGACCAGCGCGTCGGGCTGCGTCGCCGCGATCTCCTGCCCCACCCGCGTGAACTGGCGAAAAGCGGCCTCGCGCCGCGCGGGCGCGGGCGCATCGGGCATATTGGTCATCACGGGGGTGTGGCTCACGGCATAGACGCCGGTAATCTCAGCCATGGGTCGCATCTCCTACGGCGCGCAGGGCAGCCAGATAGTCGGCTTCGGGAACCCGCAGTTGCAGGCAATAGGCGCGCAGCAGATAGGGGTTGGCGCCCAGCAAATAGAGCCTGCCGATGTCGGTGGCGTCGAGCGCGGCGCGGGCCGCATCAGACAGCGGTTCGTCCGCGATGTAGCGCGCCGGATTGTCGAAGAAGCGGGTTTCCTCCGCGCGGTCATGCTGGACGCGATAGAGGATGCGGTTGATCGCATAGGCCTCTTCGGTGGGCATGTCCTGCACCCAGTTGCGCGCGGTCATGCCGATGCTCCCGCACCTACGGCGCCGACGAGCCAGTCGACGATGGTCGGCAGCGTTTGCGGGGTGATGCCCATGTGGCCGCCGGGGAACATGCGCACTGCCTTGGGGCTGCCGTGGCCGACCAGAAGATCGATATCGGCCACCGGGCACTGGCTGTCGCCACGCCCATTGACCAGCAGCAGCGGTGCCGAAGGGCGATCGAGCAGGCCTTGCTCAAGCAGCGAGAGCTGGGCAAAGCCCTGGATATAGCCCTCCCAGCTATCGACGCCGAGCATGCGCATCCGCGTCTCGACCAGTTCCATCAGATAGCTGTCAGGATGGCGCGAGCGTTCGATCCATTCGCGCTGGAACATGAAGTGCGCGCCGCCACCCCAGTTCACCGCGCCGGCCACGCGGTCAGGGACGACATGGGCGAGCTTGGTCGCCCAATAGCCGCCGAACGAGCGCCCGAGCAGGCCGACCTTGGCGCCATCGAGATCCGGCTGCGCCGCTGCCCAGTCGAACACGGGGAGGAACTGACGCTCGGCATCGGCGGTGCCCTTTACGGGCGATTCGCCGGTGCCTGGCCCATCCATCGCGATGGTGGCGATACCGCGGGCCAGCAGCAGGTCGCACGCCGCGGTCATCTGTTCCTTCCACGCGTCCACCCCGCCCCACATCACCACGACACGGGGGCGAGCAACGCCCTGGGGCCGGCGGTAGTAGAACACGACCTCGCCGCCTTCACCGGCATGGCCGTCAAACGGCACCACCACGCGGGCCAGCGGCGGCGACATCAGCGCGCCGGCGGCCAGATAGGCATCCCGCTCGCGCGCGGCACAGGCAAGCTTGTCGGGATGGTTGGGGCACGGAAAACGGCCGAGGAAAAAGAAACCGTGCGCGCGCAGATACTCCTTGCGCCGCAGCGCCGGATCGCTTTCCGTCTCGGCGCGCTGCCACGCCTTTTCGCCAGCGTCACGCCAGGCCGCTGCCCAGTTCACCGGATCGAGCCCCTGGAGCGTTGTGAGGACGGCAGCGGTATCGTCGGCGGCCAGGTTGTTCATCGGGTGGATCGCCTTGCCCGTGCGATCGAGCATCCACGCCTTGGCTTCGTCCAGGGTACGCGGCCGCCCGGTGTCGGGGGTGGCGGGCGGCAATTGGGGTTCGGTGTCGAACATCGCTATCTCCTGCTGCTGCTGCTGCGCGCGCAGCGCATGCAAAGGCATCAAATGGGCTGGGCGAGCATGGCGAGTGTCTCGCCGACGATCCGGGTCTGCTCGGCGGGCGGCGCGCCGGCGCGCTCGAGACGACCGATTTCCATCGAGTTGCGCACGACCAGCTGGCAGCGCGCCGTGCGCCGCTCGGCAAAGCGGGCGAGCACTTCGGGCAGGTCGTCACCGCGGGCCAGTTCCTCGCCAAGCACGATGGCATCCTCCACCGCCATGCCAGCGCCAGACGCGAGATGGGGCGTAGTGGGATGCGCGGCATCACCGATCAACAGCACGCGCCCGACATGCCAGGGTGGCGGCAGCAGGAACGCCTCGAGCGGCCGCATCACGATCTGCGAGCGGGGGCCAAGGCCCTCGCGCAGCGCCCGCAACGGGCCGCCGTATCCATCCAGAAGATCACGCAAGCCGAGGTACAGTTCCTCATCTGGCACCACGCTGCGGCGCGGACAGGTTTCGAGCAGGAACATGTACAAGCTGTCGCGCGACACGGGCGACAGCCCCACCTTGACCGGCCCGCCCAGGAAGAAATGGCGGCGGTCGATCTCTGCCGGGCGATCGGCGAACAGCCGCCAGATCGTTTGCCCGGTATATTCGGGCTGAGGCGCATCTGGCAGGATCAGGCTGCGGGTGCGCGAAAACACGCCGTCGGCCCCCAGCACCAGATCATAGCTGGCACGGCCGCCATCGCTGAACACGACATCGACCTGGTCATCCCGCTGATGCAGCGCGTCGACAGTCAGCCCCAGCCGTACAGTGGCGCCCGATGCGCGGGTCTTTTCCGAGAGGATGCGGTGCAGCGTCGGCCGCATGATCCCGCCGCTGCCGGGCATGCCGGCCGGATCGGGCACTTCGCCCACCTGCTGCCCCTCGATCGTGCAGACCCGGATGCCGTTGCCGGAAAAGCCGTCGCGCAGCACGTCGTCCAGAATGCCCAGTTGATCAAAGGCGCGCAGCGTCGGGCTGGTGATGGTGATGCCGGCGCCATAGACGCGCCAGGCTGGGTCGATGTCGATCAGGTCCACCGCCACACCCAGGCGCCGCAGCACGAGGGCCGAGGACATACCCCCGATTCCGCCGCCGATGATCAGGGCCGAGCGCACGCTGGTCATGCCCGCACCCGCGCGATGCTTGCCGCGCCCATCCTCACGATCATGTCTCTCTCCGCTCCTTGAAGGTCGTTTCGCCATTTCGATTAGCGACGAACCGTACGATCGTACAGCCCCGGGAACGGGCGTGCCTGCGCTTTCGGGCGAATCTGTGCAAGCCGTGCCGAAGCACGCTGGAATCGTGCAGGAAGACAGGCAGCCACGCTCCTAGCCTGCCCTCGACCAAGCCACTGTCCCGTCAGGGTTGGAGCGCGAACACGCGCCGTGGCACGCTCAGGAGATTGGAAATGTCCGACGTCATCACCCGCTTTGGTTCGCTGGATGATTACGAGAAGGGCGGCGTCGAGATCATCAACGACGATCCCCGCAACTATGTGTTTTCCAACGTCTTCGAGGTGGCAAAGACCAACGCGCCCTATGCCCGTGTCGCCGTGGGCATCAACTTTGAATATGTCATCGAAGCTGCCCGCGCCGAAGGCACCTCACCCTGGTACACCTGCGCGCACGACGAGTTTGTCCTGTGCATGGATGGCGATGTCGAAGTCCACCTCGTCAAGCTCGCCAGTCCGGATGATCATGTCGATCCCGAGCATGAGGGCGCGGTGCAACTGGCCGACGCCATGCCCGAAGGCCGCAAGATGGGCCGCCTCGTGCTCGGGCGCGGCCACCAGGGACTGCTGCCGGTGGGGGCGGCCTATCGCTTCCATGCCGAAAAACCCGCCGTCATCCTGGTGCAGACGATCCTTGGCGACGTGACCGTCCAGAAATGGGCGGAGATCTGCCAGACCACGGCCTGATCGCGCCGCGCCTTTCCCGACCCTTTCAGGAGAAATTCCATGGCCATGTCGCTATCGCTCGACGCCCAGGCTGCGCCCACCACCAGCACCGCCAGCACCGACACCGAAACGCTGGAAATCAGCAACCAGACCGGGTTCCGCGCCTTCCGCGCCGGCGGCTTCCACTTCAAGCGTGACGAGTATTTCGCCCACCTCTCGTGGCCGGGCGGAACCCACATCATCCCGATCGACGTGTTCCTGCGGGCAATGATGCGCGATGTCGCCTGGGGCTTCTTCTATGGCGTGGTGAACTTCGACGCGGTGTTCGGCACCATCAACCACTATGGCGAAGTGACGATGTTCGCCGGGCGCTTCAACGATGCCTACCGCAGCGCCGGCCGCGACTATTCCGAGCGTTTCCAGTCGGCCGCGCTGATGGCGACGTTCAAGGAACTGCTCTCTGACTGGACGGTGGCGGGCTATGACCCGTTTGCCGCGCCGATGGAAACCGGCGTTCCCTGGGGTGTGAAGCACGGCGCCAACGATGCCGCCATCACCCGCCAGCGCGTGACCGCGCACCGCATGGTCGGCCTGCCCGGCGACACGCCGCTGCGCACCGATACCGCCGGCTTCCCGGTAAACCGCCAGTTCGCCGATGTGCCGCAAGACCAGCCGGTAGTCGAGGCCGAGCCCGGTTTCGAGCACGAGGTGAGCGCCTATAACCTGTTTGGTTACCTGTCCCGCTCTGACGTGACCTGGAACCCCAGTGTCTGCTCGGTGGTGGGCGATAGCCTGTTCTGCCCCACGTCGGAGGAGTTCATCCTGCCGGTCGAACATGGCAACGATCGCTGCGAGTGGTTCCTGCAGCTTTCCGACGAGATCACCTGGGACGTGAAGGACAAGGAAACCGGCAAGCCGCGCGCCCGCGTGCTGGCCCGTGCCGGCGACATCTGCTGCATGCCTGCCGATATCCGCCACCAGGGCTATTCGACCAAGCGCTCGATGCTGCTCGTCTGGGAAAACGGCGCCGCCAAGATCCCGCAGATGATTGCCGAGGGCACCGCCCCCGTCACGCCGGTGCAGTTCTGACCATGGCGCGGATCGACCCCCTTCTCGCTTTCCCGACCAAGCTGCTGATCGACGGAAAATGGTGCGATGGTGCCGATGGCGGCACGATCACCGTGGCCAATCCCTTTGATGGCGAGGCCCTCGCCGAAGTCGCCATCGCCACGGCCGCCGATGTAGATCGCGCGGTCGAGGCGGCCGCGCGCGCCTTCCCGGCCTGGCGGGCGCTGGCTGCACACGATCGCGGGCGCCTGCTGCTCAAGCTGGCCGACGCGATCGAGGCAGATACTGCCAACCTTGCGCGGCTCGAAGCGCTCGATACCGGCCACCCGATCCGCGATTGCCTGTCGCTCGACGTGCCGCGCACGGTGCTGTGCTTCCGATATTTCGGCGGCATGGCAGACAAGCTGGAAGGTTCTGTCGTGCCGGTCGATGCGGGCTTCCTCAACTATGTCGAACGCGAACCGATCGGCGTGGTCGGCGCGATCGTGCCGTGGAACTTCCCGTTGATGTTCACCAGTTGGAAGCTGGGCCCTGCGCTCGCGGCAGGCAACACGGTGGTGATCAAGCCATCGGAAATCACGCCGCTGTCCACCTTGCGGATTGGCGAGCTGATGCAGCAGGTCGGCTTTCCGGACGGCGTGATCAACATCGTCACCGGCTACGGCCACGACGCGGGCCAGCGCATTGCCGAACATCCCGGCATCGGCAAGGTCGCGTTCACGGGCTCTACCGCCACCGGTCGGCGGATCGTCGAGGCATCGGCCACCAACCTCAAGAAGGTGCAGCTGGAACTGGGCGGCAAGGGACCGAACATCGTCTTCGCCGATGCCAATCTGCCGGCGGCAGTGGGTGGATCGGCCTTTGCGATCTTCCACAATCAGGGCCAGGCCTGCATCGCCGGATCGCGGCTGATCCTGCACGAAGCCATCGCCGACGCTTTCCTTGAAAAGTTCGTGGCGCTCGCCCGCTCGATCCGGCTGGGCGATCCACTCGATCCGCAGACGGAAATGGGGCCGCTTACCTCGCGGCTGCACCAAGAGCGCGTGCTGTCTTTCGTCGAGGTCGCGCGCGAACAGGGCGGCGACGTGCTGACCGGCGGCCGCGCGCCTGTCGATGCAGCGCTGGCGGCGGGCTGCTTTGTGGAGCCGACCATCGTGCGCGCCCAGCCCGATCACCGGGTGGCGCAGGAGGAGGTGTTCGGTCCTTTCGTCACCGTGCTGACCTTCCGCACCGACGAGGAGGCGCTGGCGATCGCCAACGGCACCGAATATGGCCTCGGCGCCGGTCTGTGGACGCAGGACATCACCCGCGCGCACCGCTTCGCCAAGCAGATCCACGCCGGCATGGTGTGGATCAACAGCTACAAGCGGGTCCATCCGGGCTCACCCTTCGGGGGCGTCGGCCGTTCTGGCTATGGCCGTGAAATGGGTTTCGAGGCGATGCGCGAATACACCGTGGCCAAGTCGGTGTGGGTCAATGTCGACGCGCAAATCCCGCCCTTCTACCGGCGCTGAGCCAAGGATGCGGCACTTCACCTATCAGGGCCTGCCAACACAGGTCACCTTTGGAACCGGCACCGTGGCTTCGCTGCCCACGGTGCTGGCGCACCAAGGTGTGCGTCGCGCCGTGCTGCTGTCCACCCCGCAACAGGCAGAGCAGGCACGCGCGGCAACCCGGTCGCTTGGCAACACGATCGTCGCCACGTTCACCGACGCGACGATGCACACCCCGGTCGAAGTCACGGCCCGCGCCGAAGCGGAATTGGCGGCATGCGGCGCCGATGGCGTGGTCGCGTTCGGCGGCGGCTCCACCATCGGCCTGGGCAAGGCGCTGGCCGTGCGAACCGGCGTGCGCCACATCGCCGTGCCCACCACCTATGCCGGATCGGAGATGACACCGATCCTGGGCGAGACCGCAGGAGGCCGCAAGACCACCCGCCGGGCGCCGGAAATCCTCCCGCATGCCGTGGTCTATGACGTGGACCTGACGCTGGGCCTGCCGCCCGGCATCTCGGGCACCAGCGGCATCAATGCCATCGCCCATGCAGTCGAGGGGCTCTATGCCCGCGATACCAACCCAGTGATGCAGTTGGTCGCGCAGGAAGGCATCCGCGCGCTGGCGTCAGCACTGCCGCGCGTCGTTGCGGACGGGGCCGACGTGGCGGCGCGTAGCCAGGCGCTCTATGGTGCATGGCTGTGCGGCATGGTGCTCGGTTCGGTCGGCATGGCGCTGCACCACAAGCTGTGCCACACGCTCGGCGGCAGTTTCGATCTGCCCCATGCCGAAACCCACGCCATCGTGTTGCCCCACGCGCTCGCCTACAACGCGCCGGCGATCTCCGAAGCGATGGCGATGCTCCGCTCTGCCCTGGGTGACGACGATCCGGCTGCGGCGCTCCATCGGCTGGCTCGGCAAGTTGGCGCACCGTGCGCGCTGCGCGATCTGGGCATGCCCGAATCCGGCATCGACGTGGCAACCGACCAGGCGCTCGAAAACGCCTATTGGAACCCGCGCCCCTTGGAGCGCGCAGGGGTCCGCGACCTGATCGCCCGCGCCTGGGCCGGCGATCCACCCGCTGCAAGCGAAAGCGAGTCCGCATGAGCACGCCCGACTTTGCCGCCATTACCACGGCCGCGATCGACCGCATGGCCGAGGCACCAAATGCCCGGTTGCGGCAGATCCTTGCCGTGGTGCTGCGCCACCTGCACGACGCCATCCGGGAAACGCGCCTTACCGAGGCCGAATGGGAAGCGGCAATCGCGTTTCTCACCCGCACCGGGCAGATGTGCACCGCCGAGCGGCAGGAGTTCATCCTGCTTTCGGACGTGCTTGGCGTCTCGATGCTGGTCGATGCGCTCAATCATGCTGCTGGCGAGGGCGTGAGCGAGTCCACCGTCTTTGGCCCGTTCTATGCCGGCCGCCAGCCGGTGCTTGCCGCCGGGGCTTCGATCCTCAAGCGCCCGGAAGAAGGCACGCCGCTGCACATGCGCGGGACGGTATCCACGGCACGCGGCGCCCCCCTCGCCGGTGCGCTGGTAGAGGTATGGCAGACCGCACCGAACGGGCAATACGACGTGCAGGACCCGCAGCAGCCTGCCGGACACCTGCGAGCCAGCTTTGAAACTGCCGCAGACGGCAGCTTTGCCTTCGCCACGATCGTGCCGGTCAGCTACCCCATCCCCGACGATGGCCCGGTCGGCGCGCTGCTTGAGGCGCTCGGCCGCCATCCGAACCGACCGGCCCACATCCACTTCATGATCACGGCACCAGGCTATCGTCGCCTCGTCACGCATCTGTTCATCGAGGGTGACCCATATCTGGCAAGCGACGCGGTCTTCGGCGTGAAGCAATCGCTGATCGTGCGGCCCCAGGCACAGGCCGATGGCAGCCTCGGGATCGACTATGCCTTCACCCTGGCCGACGCGCCCGCGGGGCACGATGGATGATCCAGGCCTGTGGCGATACCGCCCCAATGCCCCGGCGCCCGGAACCCTGCTCGGCCCCATCGCGGACATTCCGGTTGGCGCCGCCAGGGAATATCGCTTTGGCCGCGGCCGCAGCACTTTCTCGATGTTCGTGGTCCACATCCCGGATGGCGGCGTGCGCGCCTATCTCAACCTCTGCCCGCACTATTCGCTGCCGCTCAACCACGCGCCAGACGAGTTCATGCAGAGCGGCGCCATCCTGTGCAGCCAGCATTTTGCACTGTTCCGCGCCGACACCGGCGCCTGTTTCTCGGGCGCCTGCGAGGGCCGGTCGCTCACCGCCATTCCCGTCGGCGTATCGGGCCAGGGCCTGCTGACGATTGCCGACTGACACGCATCTGGGCGGCGCACGGTCTGCACCGCTGGAGGAACCATGAAGAACAAGCTCTACGATAGCCCCGCCGACGCGCTGGACGGCCTGTTGTTCGACGGCATGACGATCATGTCCGGCGGCTTTGGCCTGTCGGGCAACCCGGAAAGCCTGATCCCGGAAATCCGCGCACGCGGCGTTCGCGGCCTTACGGTCATCTCGAACAATGCCGGTGCCGACGGGTTTGGCCTGTGGATGCTGCTGGAAAGCCGGCAGGGGAAGAAGATGATCTCGTCCTATGTCGGCGAGAACAAGCTGTTCGAGCAGCAATACCTCTCCGGCGAGCTGGAACTGGAACTCACGCCGCAAGGCACGCTGGCCGAGCGCATCCGCGCGGGCGGCGCGGGCATTCCCGCGTTCTATACCAAGACCGGAGTGGGGACGGTCGTGGCTGAGGGCAAGCCGATCGAAACCTTCGACGGCGTGGAATATGTCCGCGAAACATGGCTGCGTGCCGATCTGGCGATCATCAAGGCATGGAAGGCCGATCCCGAAGGAAACCTGATGTTCCGCAAAACCGCGCGCAACTTCAATCCCAACATGGCGACGGCGGGCAAGGTCACGGTCGTCGAAGTGGAAGAGATCGTCGCGGCCGGCGCGCTCGACCCGGACTGCATTCACACGCCCGGCATCTATGTCGACCGGATCGTCCGGTCGACGATCAACGAGAAGCGCATCGAAAAGCTGACCACCCGCGCGCCGGAGATTGTGGCATGAGCTGGACCCGCGACGAAATGGCGGCCCGCGTCGCCCGCGAGTTGCAGGATGGATACTATGTCAATCTTGGCATCGGCATCCCGACGCTGGTGGCCAACCATGTTCCCGCCGGCATCGACGTGACGCTGCAATCGGAAAACGGCCTGCTTGGCATCGGGCCGTTTCCCTATCCCGGCGAAGCCGATCCCGATCTCATCAACGCTGGCAAGCAGACCGTCACCACCCTGCCCACGTCCAGCTTCTTTTCCAGCGCAGACAGCTTTGCGATGATCCGCAGCGGCCGGATCGACATGGCCGTTCTGGGCGCGATGGAAGTCAGCGAAGGCGGCGACATCGCCAACTGGACCATCCCGGGCAAGATGGTGAAGGGCATGGGCGGAGCGATGGACCTCGTCGCGGGCGTGCGCCGCATCGTCGTGGTGATGGAGCACACCAGCAAGAGCGGCGGGCACAAGATCCTGCCGGCCTGCACGCTGCCACTGACCGGCCGGGCCTGCGTCGATCTGATCGTCACCGATCTCTGCGTGCTCGCCTGCGCCAAGCCCGGCCTCCGCCTGGTCGAATGCGCGCCTGGCGTGACGGTGGAGGAAATTCGTGTAAAAACCGGCGCCAGTTTCTCGGTCGCGCTGTCTTCTCCGTCCTCAAGCCAGGATCTCTGATGCGCCACGCCTTTATCTGCGACGCTATCCGCACCCCGATCGGCAGGTTGAACGGTGCGCTCTCCACCATCCGCGCTGACGATCTCGCCGCCATTCCGTTGCACGCGCTTGGCGAGCGCAACGGCGGGGTGGATTGGGAAGCCATCGACGACGTGCTGCTTGGCTGTGCCAACCAGGCGGGCGAAGACAACCGCAACGTCGCGCGCATGGCGGTGCTGCTGGCAGGCCTGCCCGAAGCGGTGCCCGGGGCCACCGTCAACCGGCTGTGCGGCTCTGGCCTCAACGCCGTCGGTATGGCCGCCCAGGCGATCCGCGCCGGCGACGCCGAGTTGATCATTGCAGGGGGCGTCGAAAGCATGACCCGCGCCCCGTTTGTGCTGGGCAAGGCAGCCACCCCCTTCGACCGCGGGCAGAAGATCGAGGACACCACCCTGGGTTGGCGCTTCATCAACCCGCTGCTCCGCGCGGCCTATGGCGTGGACACGATGCCGCAGACCGGTGAAAATGTGGCGGACGAGTGGCAGATCACGCGCGAGGAACAGGACGCTTTCGCGCTCGCCAGCCAGGAAAAGGCCGCAGCGGCGATCGTCAGCGGCCGAATGGCGATGGAAATCGTGCCGGTCAACATTCCCCAGCCCAAGGGCGAGCCCACGATCTTCGCGCGCGATGAGCACCCCCGCGCCACCAGCCTGGAAGCGCTTGCCAAGCTCCGGCCGGTCGTCCGCCCCGACGGGACGGTAACCGCCGGCAATGCCTCGGGCCTCAACGATGGCGCCGCGGCCATGCTGGTTGCCAGCGAAGCGGCCGCCCGCACCCACGGCCTGACGCCCCGCGCCCGGATACTTGGCATGGCCGCAACGGGCATTGCCCCGCGCGTGATGGGCGCAGGCCCGATCGAGGCGGCCCGCAAATTGTGCCGGATCACCGGGATCGCGCTCGAACAGGTCGACGTGATCGAGTTGAACGAAGCTTTCGCCAGCCAGGCGATCGCCACGCTCCGGTCCCTTGGCATCCGTGCCGACGATCCGCGCGTCAACCGCAATGGCGGCGCCATCGCGCTGGGTCATCCGCTGGGCATGTCTGGCGCGCGGATCGTCATGACCGCCATCGAGGAACTGCACCACAGCGGCGGCCGCTATGCGCTGGCATTCATGTGCGTCGGGGTCGGCCAGGGCATCGCGCTGATGCTCGAAAAGGTCTGACGGCGGCCGGGGGCCTCACCCCGTTCGGACAGGTCTTGTAAGGCGCACGAACGGAGGTGCCGCGCAGCGCTGTAAGGGAAGCCTCTTGACCCCCAATCCCAAAACTCCGATTGGACCCCACAACACCCCTTTTGCGGAGTCCATCACAGGTCCATGCGCCGCGGCTGGTCCCTTACCTTGCAACAGCGCATTCGCAGCGATCAGGCCACGCCGCTCTATATGCAGCTGGCCCATGCCCTGATCCACGAGATCGAGCGTGGGCGTCTGCAACCAGGCTCCGCGCTTCCCAGCAGCCGGGAACTGGCAGCGGAACTGGGTTTCAATCGCAAGACGGTGGTGACGGCCTACGAGGAACTGATGGCGCAGGGCTGGCTGGAAGCGGCCGGGCGCAAGGGCACGGCGGTGGCCAAGCGGCTGCCCCGCAGCCGGCCCGAGGCGATCGAGGCCAGTCCGCCCATCGGCCGGCGGCCGATCTATCGCTTCGTCTCCCCACC
>NZ_KE148499.1:0-6412 GCF_000410615.1 Novosphingobium sp. B-7
GCCTGGGCCGATGGCCGCCACCGCGCGCGCGGGCGCAGTGTCGCCCGGCTGGAGGCCGACCTGATCGGCGCGCTGCATCGGCAAGAGATCGCCGTGCTCTATCAGCCGCAGTTTCGCGTGGGCGATGGCATGCTGGCGGGTGCCGAAGCACTGGCGCGGTGGGAGCATCCTGGCCTCGGGCGGATCGGCGCGGAAACGCTGTTTGCCGTGGCCGAGCGGGCCGACCAGATGGCGCCGCTATCGCATGCGATTGCCAGTACGGCGCTGGCCGGGGCCCATGCCTGGCCCGCGCCGCTGCGCCTGTCGCTGAACGTGACGGCCGAGGATTTTGCCTTGCCCGATTTCGCGCCGGCTCTTTTGGCGCGCGCCGATGCGGCCGGCTTTGCCCCCGATCGGTTGACGATCGAGATTACCGAACAGACCCTGATTGCCGATTTCGATGCGTGTGCGGCGGCGCTGCGCACGCTGGCGGCACGCGGCGTGGCGGTGGCGCTCGATGATTTTGGCACCGGCTTTTCCAACTTCCGCACGCTCAAGGCGCTGCCGCTCGATACGCTCAAGCTCGATCGCTCGTTGGTGCGCGATGTGGCGCACGATGACCGCGATCGCGCGATCCTGGCCGCGATGGTGGCCATGGCCCGGGCGCTGTCACTCAGCGTCGTGGCCGAAGGGGTGGAAAACGATGCGCAACTGGCCGTGCTGGCGCAGGAAGGGGTCGACCTGTTCCAGGGCTTCCTGCGGGCCGGGCCGCTGGATGGCGCGGCGATGGCGCGCCTGGCGTCCGGGGCGCCGTAACAGCGCCCCGGCACAACCGATCAGAAGCGCGTGACGAGCGCGGCGACCACCTGGTGGCGACGCACCGAAATGCCGGTGTTCTGGCCTTCGATGTAGGTGTGGCCATAGTCGGAATAGCGATATTCAACGCGGGCCACGATCGGCTGGCTCACGGCCACTTCCACGCCGCCGCCCAGGCGGAAACCGCCGTTGTTGAAGCCATAGCCGGTGTTGCCATAGTCAAGGTGCAGGCGGGCGTTGGTGTAGCCGCCCTTGGCATAGACCGAAACCTGCGGGTTGACGGCATAGGCCGCACGCACGCCGGCATAGAGGTCACGGCCGGCCTTGAGCGCCACGGTGCCATCGCTTTCCTTGACGGTGGAACCATCGGCTTCCAGTTCAACGCCCACGCTGCCCTGGCCCATGGCATAGTCATAGCCGGCGACGACGCCATAGACGAAGCCGTCCTTGCTGCCCTTGTCGCCCTGAACGGCCAGGGTCACGTGATCGTAACCACCAACAACGCCAACGGTGAAGCCGCTGTGATTGGCAACTTCCTGGGCCATCGCGGGAGCGGCGCAAGCAAAAGCAGCCGTGGCGGCGCCAAGGGCAAAGATCTTCTTCATTGTGGTATCGTCCTGCAATGTGATTTTTTGGTGCTGACAACATCACCGGGATGTGATCGCCCCGTGCCGATAGTTTTTGTCTGGCAGGATGGTCAACGCATGGTCATGATATGCAGGGATTTGTAACACTATGTGTGGCATAAAAGCCGCATGAACACGATTGCCGCCGGGTTTGCTGGCTCGGTGGTTGGAAAATCTGCATTTTTGCCCACCGCTGCGATCTTGGCAGCGGACGCGGAAATCAACGCGGTCAGGCGGCCTTTTTCGCCGCCCGCCGCGCGATGGTGGAGAGCCCCTTGGTCAGTTGCACCAGGCCGTTCAACCGCCCTTGCGCATCGCCCCAGGCGCGCTGGATCACCAGTTTGTTGTCAGGCCGCAGCTTGGCCGTGCCCTTCAGCCGCTCGACATAGGCGATCAGCCCCATGGGATCGGGGAAATCGTCGTTGTGGAACGAGACGAGCACGCCCTTTGGCCCCACGTCGATCTTGGCGATGCGCGCCTCGATCGCCTGGCGTTTCACCTCGATCAGCTGCAACAGGTTCTGCGTGGGCTGCGGCAGCGGGCCAAAGCGGTCGATCATTTCGGCGGCCAGCGCTTCGACGGCATCGGCGCCTTCGGCGTCGTTCATGCGACGATAGAGTGCCATGCGCACGGCCAGATCGGGCACGTAGTCTTCCGGGATCATGATCGGCGCATCGAGCGTGATCTGCGGGCTGAGCGCATCGCGTTCGCGCGCCATGCCGATATCGCCGGCCTTGGCCGCCAGGATCGCATCTTCCAGCATCGACTGGTAAAGCTCGAAGCCCACTTCCTTGATGTGGCCGGATTGTTCGTCACCCAGCAGGTTGCCGGCGCCGCGCAGGTCGAGATCGTGGCTGGCCAGCTGGAACCCGGCGCCCAGCGAATCCAGATCGCCCAGCACTTTCAGGCGCTTTTCTGCCACTTCCGACAGGGCCTGGTCTTCGGGATAGGTGAGATAGGCATAGGCGCGCAGCTTGCCGCGGCCGACGCGGCCACGCAGCTGATAGAGCTGCGCCAGGCCAAAGCGATCGGCGCGGTGCAGCACGATGGTATTGGCACTGGGAATGTCGATGCCGCTTTCGATGATCGTGGTCGAGAGCAGCACTTCGTACTTCTTTTCGTAGAAGGCGCTCATGCGGTCTTCCACCTCGGTCGGGCTCATCTGCCCGTGCGCGGTGACAAAGCGGATTTCCGGCACGTTGAGGCGCAGCCAGTCTTCCACTTCGGCCATGTCGGCAATGCGCGGCACGACGATGAAGCTCTGCCCGCCGCGCTGGTGTTCGCGCATCAAGGCCTCGCGCATGGTCACGTCGTCCCACGGCATGACATAGGTGCGCACCGCCAGGCGATCGACCGGCGGGGTCTGGATAGTGGACAGCTCGCGCAGGCCCGACATCGCCATCTGCAAGGTCCGCGGGATCGGCGTGGCGGTGAGCGTGAGGACGTGAACGTCGGTCTTGAGCTCCTTGAGCTTTTCCTTGTGCGTCACGCCAAAGCGCTGTTCCTCGTCGACGATGACCAGGCCAAGACGCTTGAATTCCACCGACTTGGACAAAAGCGCGTGGGTGCCCACGACGATATCGACCGTGCCGGCGGTGAGCCCAGCGCGGGTTTCGGCCGCTTCCTTGGCCGGCACCAGGCGCGAGAGGCGCCCGATCTGGATGGGAAAGCCGGAAAAGCGCTCGACGAAATTGGCATAGTGCTGGCGCGCGAGCAGGGTGGTTGGCGCGATCACCGCCACCTGGTGCCCGGCCATGGCGGCCACGAACGCGGCGCGCAGTGCCACCTCGGTCTTGCCAAAGCCCACGTCGCCGCAGACCAGGCGGTCCATCGGCTTGCCTTCCGCCATGTCGCCCAGCACGTCGTCGATGGCGCGGTCCTGGTCCTCGGTCTCTTCCCAAGGGAAGCGATCGACGAACGGGCCATAGCTGGCGGGATCGACCGCCAGGACATCGGCCTGGCGCAGCGCGCGCAGCGCGGCCGTTGCCATAAGCTGCCCGGCCATTTCCAGGATGCGCTCGCGCATGCGCGCCTTGCGCCGTTGCCAGCCTTCGCCGCCCAGCTTGTCGAGCGCGACGTTCTCGCTTTCGGCGCCATAGCGCGACAGCACGTCGAGGTTTTCGACCGGGATATAGAGCTTGTCGCCGCCGGCATAAGTGAGCTGCACGCAATCGTGTGGGCTCTTGCCCACGGTGATCGCTTCGAGCCCCTCGTACCGGCCGATGCCGTGATCCATGTGGACGACAAGGTCACCCGGGATCAGCGCGGAAAGCTCGGCCAAAAAGGCGTCGGCGTCCTTGCGCTTCTTCTTGCGGCGCACCAGGCGGTCGCCCAGGATGTCCTGCTCGGTCAGCAGTTCCAGGGTATCGTTGGCAAAGCCCTGTTCCAGCGGCAGGACCACGGCCACCGGGCGGCCGCTGGCAGCCAGGCCCAGCGCTTCCTGCCAGGTGTCGGCCAGGGCCGGGGCCTGCTTGCCCGCCTCGGCCAGCAGCGAGGCCAGCCGCGCGCGCGATCCGGTGGTATAGGCCGCGACGATCGGCTTTCGGCTTGCGCCCGCGCGTGCCCAGCGCAGCGAGATGCTTGGCCGCCGCTTCATAGATATTGACGCCCTGCGCGCGATCGGGGGTAAAATCGCGCGCGCTGGCAAAGCCGAAGTCGATGACACTGGCGCTTTCCGGCTCGGCAAAGATGGTGGCGCGGTGCACTGGCCAGCCGGCCAGCGCGCGATCGAGTTCCTCGCGCGTCAGATAGAGCGCGTCGGGCTTCAACGGGCGATAGGTGCCCGATTGGCGCGCCGCTGCCTCTGTCCGGGCGGCATAGTAATCGGCAATGTCGTCCAGCCGGCTTTCGGCGGCCTTGGCGGCGCCGGCATCGAGCACGACGAGATCGCCCTCGGTCAGGTGATCGAACAGCGTGACCATGCGCTCTTCGAACAGCGGCAGCCAATGCTCCATGCCGGCCAGGCGCCGGCCTTCGCTGACCGCCTGGTACAGCGCATCGCTGGTGGCATTGGCGCCAAAGATTTCGCGATAGCGGCTGCGGAACCGCTTGATCGACGTTTCATCGAGCAGCGCCTCGCTTGCCGGAAGCAGCAGATGGGTTTCCACCGGCTGCACCGAACGCTGCGTGCTGGGGTCGAACAGGCGCAGCGTTTCGAGCTCGTCGCCAAAGAAATCGAGGCGCAGCCCGTGATCGAGCCCGGTGGGATAGATATCGAAGATCGAGCCGCGCACCGCATATTCGCCGGCATCGACCACGGTATCGGTGCGCGAATAGCCCTGGCGTTGCAGCAGGGCGATCAGGCTTTCACGGCCTATTTCCACGCCCGGCGTCAACAGGCGGGTGGATTCGCGGATGCGGAACGGGGAAAGCGTGCGCTGGAGCACGGCATTGATCGTGGTGACCAGCAGCTGCGGCCGCGCGTCGCGCTTGTGCTGCAGCTTTTGCAGCGCCGCCAGCCGCCGCGCGCTGATCGACAGGGCGGGAGAGGCACGATCGAACGGCAGGCAATCCCACGCCGGGAAATCGATCACGTCCAGCTCGGGTGCAAAGAAACCCGCGCTTTCCACCACCGCGCGCAGGGCGGCATCGTCAGGCGTGATGAACACGCAGCGGCCCTGGGCTTTCGCAGCCGCTGCGGCGCGGGCCAGGTCGGCCATGACCAGCGGCTGGGCACCGCGCGCCACGCTGGCAAGCGTCAGCGGGCTGCGGGCGGAAAGAATGCGGGTCAGGTCTGGCATGGGCGGTTCTTTAAAGCGTGCGTTGCGTGCGCGCCCTTCGACAGGCTCAGGGCGAACGGAGGTTGGTATGCGGGGCGGGGACAAGTTCAGCCCGAACGGACAAAACACGAAGCATTGCAATAACGTTCCGTTCGCCCTGAGCTTGTCGAAGGGAGGGAAACACAACCCCTCAGCGCGGAATCTCCACGTAGTCCAGCTGGCGCATGCGGTCCATCAGCGGCCCGGCATATTCCTCTGGCACCGACAGCGTGCCCAGTGCCCAGCCCAGGATATCGACGTCTTCTTCGTCCATCAGGGTTTCGAACCACACGGCCTCGGCCTCGCCCCACTGGCTGTGGAAACGGTCGAAGAAGCAGCCGATCATGTAATCGGCCTCGCGCGTGCCGCGGTGCCAGGCACGGAATTTCATGCGGCGCAGGCGCGCTTCGTCCAGCTGCGGGGAGTCGGGAGTCGCGGTCGTTTCGGTCATGACGGCTGCGGGTAAGCCAGCTTGCCCCATGGCGCAACGGCCCGATGGTGATTATGGAGCCGCCATGCGCCCTGATCTGCTCAATCCCCTGTTTGCCGAGGCCACCAGCCTGAAGGGCGTGGGTGCCGGCCTTGCCCGCCCGCTCGACAAGCTGGGGCTGACGCGGGTGCGCGATTTCCTCTACCATCTGCCCGATCGTTTCGTGCAGCGGCGCGCCGTGGCCACGCTGGACGAGGCCGCGCTGGGCGAGCAGATCATCGTGGCGCTGACCGTGCGCGAGCATCGCCAGCCAGCCGGGCGCGGGCCGTTTCGGGTGATCGCCGAAGACAGCGTGGGCAACCATGTGTCGGTCACCTATTTCGGGCGCGCGGCCTATACCGCGAAAAAGGCGCTGCCGGTGGGCGAGAAACGCTGGGTGGCCGGGCGGCTCGACCAGTATGGCCAGACCTGGCAGATCGTGCACCCCGACCACGTCAGCGAAGATAGCGCGGGCTTGCAGGGCCACCTGACCGAAGCGGTCTATCCCCTGTCGGAAGGGCTGACGCAGGGGCGTATCGCCAGCCTGGTGCACCAGGCGCTGGGCCAGGCGCCGCGCCTGCCCGAATGGATCGAGCCGGGCCTGCTGGCGCGCGAGGAATGGCCGGCATGGCACGAAGCACTGGCCCGCACGCACCAGGCGCCGGACAAGCGCGCCAAGGACCGGCTTGCCTATGACGAACTGTTTGCCAATGCCCTGGCGCTGATGCTGGTGCGCGCGGCCAACCGCAACCGGGTTGGCCAGC
>NZ_KE148499.1:6424-14345 GCF_000410615.1 Novosphingobium sp. B-7
GCCGCTGCACGGCGATGGGCACTTGCGTGCCAAGCTCACCCTGCCGTTCACGCTGACTGGCGCGCAAAGCCGGGCCATTGCCGAAATCGAAAGCGACATGGCCCAAGGCAGCCCGATGCTGCGCCTGCTGCAGGGCGATGTCGGCTCGGGCAAGACGGCCGTGGCGCTGCACGCCATGCTGGTCGCGGTGGAGGCGGGCGGGCAGGCGGCCTTGCTGGCGCCCACCGAAATCCTGGCGCGACAGCACGCCGACACGCTGGCCAGCATGGCGCGCGGGACGGGCGTGAACATCGCGCTGCTCACCGGCCGCGACAAGGGCCGCGCGCGCGAAGCGCTGCTGATGAACCTGCTCGATGGCGGGATCGACATTCTGGTCGGCACCCATGCGATCTTTCAGGACAGCGTCGCCTATCGCAACCTGGCGCTGGTGGTGATCGACGAGCAGCACCGCTTTGGCGTGGGGCAGCGCCTGATGCTGACGCAAAAGGCGCGGCGCACGCCGCACTGCCTGGCGATGACCGCCACGCCGATCCCGCGCACGCTGACCCTGGCGCAATATGGCGAGATGGAAGTGTCACGGCTGGACGAGATGCCGCCCGGTCGCCAGGCGATCGACACGCGCGTGGTGGCGCAGGAACGCCTGGCCGATGTGATCGACGGGATCGGCCGCCACATTGCCGCCGGGCACCAGGCCTATTGGGTGTGCCCCATGGTGCGCGAGGCAGAGAACGAGGATCTCGCCGCCGCAGAAGCGCGCCACGCCATGCTGGCCGAGCGCTTTGGCGAGCGCGTGGTCATGGTTCATGGCCAGATGCGGCCCGAGGCCAAGGACGCGGCGATGGAGCGGTTTGCCAGCGGAGAGGCGAGCCTGCTGGTGGCAACGACCGTGATCGAGGTGGGGGTGGACGTGCCCAATGCCACGCTGATGGTGATCGAACAGGCCGAACGCTTTGGCCTGGCACAGCTTCACCAGTTGCGCGGGCGCGTGGGGCGGGGCAGCCAGAAATCCACCTGCCTGCTGCTGCGCGGCGACATGGTGAGCAAGGTGGGGCGCGAGCGGCTGGCGCTGATGCGCGAAACCCAGGACGGGTTCCTGCTGGCCGAGGAAGACCTGCGCCTGCGCGGTGGCGGCGAGCTTTTGGGCACGCGGCAATCGGGCGACACGCCGTTTCGCGTCGCTGATTTCGAGCAGATCGCCAACCTGCTGCCGATCGCGCACGACGATGCGCGCCTGCTGATGGAGCGCGATGGCGGGCTGTCTTCCCCGCGCGGAGAAGCAGCGCGGGTGCTGCTCTATCTGTTCGAGCGCGATTGGGGCGTGCAGCTGCTGCGCGGCGGCTGAACCGCGGCGGATCGCGGCTTTCGCCAAGATTCCAGAGCATTCCAAGCTGTTGCCAGCCGGCAACACTCTGCGGCCATTGCCCGCTTGGCCCAGCGCCCAGCGCAACATGCCTTGACAGCCTGCGCATACGAATCCTATTTATCGTATAAATAAGACTTCACTGTTTTCCGGGAGGGGCTTTCATGCATCTCGATTTCCGTCGTGTTCTGTGTGCAACCAGCGTGCTGGCGCTGGCCATCGGTTCCAACGCCGCATTTGCGCAATCGGCTGACAGCGCTGCCGCGCCGCAGGCCGCTGCTGAGGCCGCGTCCGATCAGGCGATCGTCGTCACCGGTCTGCGCGCCTCGTTGCGCGATGCGCTCAATGCCAAGCGCAACACCGCCGTGGTGGCCGAAACCATCAGTTCCAAGGACATCGGCGTTCTGCCCGATGTGACCATCGCCGATTCGCTGGGCCGCCTGCCCGGCGTGACCGCCACGCGCGATCGCGGCAATGCCAGCCAGGCCGCAGTGCGCGGCCTTGGCCCGCGCCTGGTGCTGGGCCTGATCAACGGCCGCGAAGTGGCTTCGTCAGAGCCCGACCGCAACGTGCGCTGGGAAATCTACCCGTCCGAAATCGTCTCGTCGGTGGCGGTGTACAAGGGCCAGAGCGCCAACTTCATCGCCGGTGGCGTGGCCGCGACGATCGACATCCAGACGATCAAGCCGCTCGACTATCACGGCCCGGCGCTGACCGTGCGCGGCGGCGCGATCTATAACGATGGCGGCAAGGACATTCCCGGCTATTCGGGCCTCGGCGCGCGTGGCAGCGCGCAATATGTCGGCAAGCTGACCGACAATCTCGGCCTGGTGCTGGGCGGCACCTACCAGCGGCAGAAGAACGGCTTTGAAAGCTTCCAGGGCTGGGGCTATAACACGCCCGACACCGGCACCCCGCCGACCGATGCCAGCGGCAACAAGATCAACGCCCCTTGGGGTGCGCAGTCCGAAGTCAAGGGCCTGACGGAAACGCGCTGGAGCACCACCGCCGCGTTGCAGTGGAAGCCGGGTTCCTATTGGGACATCACGCTCGACGGCCTCTATTCCAACATCAAGATCAACGAAAACCAGGCGCAGCAGTGGTATGGCCGGTCCAACGGCTGGGGCGACTGGGGCGGCAATTTCGGCCAGCCGGGCGATATCTATCAGCCGGGCAACTACACGCTGGCTGGCAACACGGTGACGGGCGCCACGCTCAACAACTATTCCTCGGTCACCAACGTGTTCGGCAAATACACCGAAGACAAGACGCTGTTCGTCTCGGGCCTCAACGCCAAGTATGACGACGGCACGTGGTCGGTGAAGACCGACGTCTCCTATTCCAGCGCCAAGCGCAACAACCTCTATCGCTCGGTCGCGACGGAATTCTATCCGTCGAGCACGACCTTTGCCACCGGCGCAGGCCAGGTGCCGTCGCTCTCGGTCAGCGGTGCCAATGTCGGCGACACGTCTGCCCAGACGGTGCAGAGCTATTACCCCGGTCTCTATGACGGGCCGCAGCGCCTGCATGATGACCTGGGCGCCGGGCAGATCGACATTCGCCGCGCCGTCAACAGTGGCTGGCTGGCGGGCGTGGGCGTGGGCCTGCGCTATTCCAACCGCGTCAAGAGCCTGGCCTATGGCAGCGGCAGCGTGGGCACGATCGGCGGTGGCAACGTCACCCTCAACGCCGCTGACCTGACCGCGTTCAATGTGCGCAATTTCAGCGTGCCGACGATGGTCTATGGCAATTTCGACACGATTGCCGCGCAGTCGGTGGTCTATACCCCAGGTGCCGATGATCCGACCAAGGGCTGGCGCGTGCGCGAGGACGACATGGAAGGTTATGTCATGGCCGACCTTGGCGGCAACGGCTTTTCGGGCAACGTTGGCGTGCGGTTCGTCGATGTGGTCACGCACAGCACCGCGGCCGGTTCGAGCACGTCGTGGGATCCGACCGCCAACAACGGCAGCGGCGCCAATGTCACCACGATTTTCCCGATCCAGGGCAACAGCCACTATTTCCGCGCGCTGCCCAGCATCAACCTGAACTTCGAACTGACCGATACGCTCAAGCTGCGCGTTGCCGCCGCGCGCGTCATCTCGCGTCCGCCGCTCGATGAACTGCGCGCCAACCGCATCCTGTCGGTCTATCCGCCGCAGCTGACCGGCAGCGCCGGCAACCCCACCTTGCGCCCGTTCATGGCGACGCAGGGTGACATCTCGGCCGAATGGTACTTCCACAAGGATGCGCTGCTGGCCGTGGCCGGCTATTACAAGGATGTCGATACCAACATCGGCTATACCCAGACCACCCAGAACATCGGTGGCGCCGATTACCTGATCACCGGCCCGGCCAACGGCAAGGGCGGCTATATCGCCGGCGTGGAAACCACGTTGCAGATGCCGTTCTACTTCATCCCCGGCCTCGACAAGTTCGGTATCTATGCCAACGCCGCCTTCGTGAAGTCTGACCTCAAGGAACTGGCGCCCAAGGCCAATCCGTTCCCGGCGGTGGGCTTGGCCGATTTCACTGGCGAGTTCGACCTGTGGTATTCCGATCATGGCATCGACGCCCGCCTGGCGCTCAAGCATCATAGCCCGTTCACGGTGATCTATGGCTGGGATGCCTCGCAACTGACGCGCCTGGACAGCGAAACCACGCTGGGCGCCAGCATCGGCTACAGCATCACCAAGAACATCTCGGTGCGGGTCCAGGCCAACAACCTGACCAACCAGGTGGCGCGCTTCTACTGGAACAATGATCCCAACCAGATTGCCCGCTATGAAAAGTATGGCCGCAGCTATCTCGCTGATGTGACCGTGCGCTATTGATCGTTTCAGGGCGGTTCGATCCTCTCCCCGAACCACCCTCAACCTGCCAGGGCGCCGCAGCGATGCGGCGCCCTTTTTCTTGGCGCTGCGCCGGTGCCATGCAACAAGCGGGCATGACCCGTCGCATCGTGCGTATCCTGCTTGGCCTGCTCTATTTTGCTGCAGGCGTGCTGCACCTGGCGCTGCCCGCGCCGTTCCTCAAGATCACGCCTGCCTGGGTGCCGCTGGCGCCGCTGGTGATCACGCTGACCGGCCTGGCCGAACTGGCCGGCAGCGTGGCGCTGGTGCAGGGCCATAGCCCCGCCCTGCGCCGCGCCGCGGGCTGGGGCCTGGCGGCCTATGCGCTGTGCGTGTGGCCGGCCAACGTGAACCATATGCTGATGGACCTGGCGCGGCCCGATCATGGCCTGGGCCTGGCGTATCACATCCCGCGCATGCTGGCCCAGCCGCTGCTGATCTGGGCCGCGCTGTGGGCGAGCGGGGTGGTGGGCCGCAACCGCGCTCCCGTAAAGCGCTGACAAAAAAGCCCCCTCCTCTTCAGAGGAGGGGGTTGGGGGTGGTGAGAGGCTTAGCGCTGGGGTTTGTACGTTTTCCCCAGCCAGTCGAACGCGGGCAGCGCCTCGTGGTGGCGGATGTCGAACATCGCGGCGTTTTCCCAACTCGATCCCGTGCCCCAGCGCGTCTTGCAGCGGGTGGAAACCCAGTCCGGCGCCCAATAGACAACGCCGTTGCCGCCATTGTCCACCACGGTCTGCGTCAGGTCTTGCAGGTACTTGAGCTGGCCCTTGGGGCTGACCGGGTAGCCCGGGATGGCGCTGTCCGAGCCGAGCAGGTTGGTCGTGTCGTCGGCGTGATCGTCGGAAAAGGCATAGGCGGTTTCCACCACCCACACTTGCGCGCCATAGCGACGGTGGGCGGCGTCGATCACCTTGCCCAGGCCGGAAAGGTTGTAGGTCGACCACTTGGAATAATAGCTGATGCCGATGATGTCATAGTCGAGCACGCCGGCTGCGGTGGCGGCGTCGAACCAGGGGATGACGTTCTCGGGCTGGGCGATGTGCAGCATCACCTGGATCGGCTTGCCGTGGGCCTTGGCGCTTTCGCGCACGGCGCTGATCCCGGCGTTGAGCAGGCGGGCGTTGCGCGTCCAGTCGATCGGCTGGTCCTTGACGCCGCCTTGCACGGCCGCATTGGTTTCGTTGCCCACCTGGACCATTTCCGGCAGTTGCCCGGCCGCCGCCAGCTTGTCCAGCACGTCGCGCGTATAGTCGTGCAGCGCCTTGACCTGGGCATCGGTGGGCAGGTTTGCCCAGGCGGCCGGGGCGGGCTGCTTGTCGCCATCGGCCCAATCGTCGGAATAGTGGAAGTCGAGCAGCACGTTGAGGCCAGCGGCATGGGCGCGCGTGATCGTCTTTAGCACATCGTCATAGGTGCTGTACTGCGTCCATGTCGGAGTGTGCCACAGCCGCACCCGCATGACATTGCCGCCATGCTGCTTGAGCACCACGAAGGGATCGGCCGGCTTGCCGTGCTCGAGGAAGCGGGCGCCGCAGGCTTCCATCTCGTTGGTAAAAGACAGGTCTGCTCCGAGGTAGAGCGGCGGCGCGGGCGAGGCCAGCGCCGGGGTGGACAGCGTAAGGGCAAGGGCGGTCATCGCGGCGCTGCGGGCGTGGCGCAGGAGGGTCATGGAAAGAGGGGCCTTTCGCATCAGGCGTGAAAGAACAGGTCGAGGCTGGCTGGTGCAAGGCCAGCGGCCGTGACGGTCAGCCGTGCCGCGCCGGCGGCGCCGGCGCTTTGCACCAGGGCCTGCGCCAGGCCATTGAACGCGCGCCGCGCATGGCCCTTGTCGGGTTCGGTCGAAGTGGGATTGCCGTTGCCCAGCCCGATGACCCGGGCCGCGCCACTCAGGGAAAAGCCGAGCGCGGTATCGGCGGTAGGCACCAGGTTTCCGGCCGCATCGATCACCTCGACCCGCACGGCGGCGGTGTCCCCGCCATCGGCGGCCAGGCGGGTGCGATCGGCCGAAAGGCGCAGCGCGGCGGGGCGGCCTGCCGTCACCCTGCTGTCGCGGGCGGCAACGCGGCCCTGGTTATAGCCGCGCGCCTCGATCCGGCCGGGGGCATAGGGCACGGTCCAGGCGAGGTGGCCGTTCTGCGGCATCGCCTTGCGGCCCAGCGATCGGCCATTGAGCAGCAGTTCCACCTCGGCGCAGTTGCCGTGGACCCACACCTCGATCGGCTGTCCTTCGCGGCCGGCCCAGTTCCAGTGCGGCAAGAGGTGCACCAGCGGTGCGTCCCGGCGCCACCAGGCGCGGTAATAGTAATAGTTGTCCTTGGGAAAACCGCACAGGTCCATCGCCCCGAAATAGCTGGAAACGCTGGAGAACTGGGCATAGGGCGTGGGCTCGCCGCGATAGTCGAAGCCGGTCCAGATAAAGCCGCCGGCAATGCCCGGTTCGGCCGCCACGATCTGCCACCATTCTTCGGCCGTGCTGGCCCACCACGGATGCTCGGTATCATAGGCACGCACCACGTGGGCGGCGGCATCGTTGGCATAGGCGCCGCGCGTGGCCACGGTGCTGGCGGTCTCGGTGCCGATCACCGGCTTGCCCGGATGGCGCTTGCGCCACGCCGGGATCTTGTCGGTGCGATAGTTGAAACCCACCACATCGACGGTATCGGCCGCGCCGCCGTCCCAGCCCTTGTCCATCGCCTGGGTGGTCAGCCGCGTGGGATCAAGCTGCTTGCAGCGCGCCACCAACTGCGCCGAAATGCGGCGGCCCCGCTCGGTGCCCTGGTGGCCTTCCTCGTTGCCCACCGACCACAGGATGATGGCCGGGTGATTGCGCGAGGACAGGATCATGCGATCGAGTTCGTCCATCGCCTCGGGATTGGTGGTGTTGAGGCGGGTTTCGGCGACCATCATCATGCCGGTCGCATCGCAGATATCGAGCAATGCCTGTGCCGGCGGATTGTGCGCGCTGCGCCAGGCGTTGGCGCCCATGCTTTGCGTCTGCGCCACGCGCCAGGCATGCAGCGCATCGGGAATGGCCGTGCCCACGCCGGCGTGATCCTGGTGGTTGCACACGCCCAGCAGCTTGACCGGCTTGCCGTTGACCGCAAAGCCGTGCGTGCCATCGAAGGACAGCGTGCGGATGCCAAAGCGGGTCTGGGTGCGGTCAACCTCCTGGCCATCGACCAGCACGCTGGTTTCCAGGGTGTAGAGCCGCGGCGTTTCCGGCGACCATAGCTGCGGCGCGGGCAGGGCCAGCGCTTGGTCCAGCGTGGTCTGCGCGCCTGGCGCCAGCGTGGCGGCCGGTTGCGCGGCGATGGCTGCCACTTCGCGGCCATCGGGGGCCAGCACACGGTGGCGCAGTTGCGCCGTGCCCGCCACCTCGGCCGCATTGGCCAGCGTAGTGGCGATGGCAACCTGCGCGCCCGTGCCGCCAATCGTGCTGCGCACGCAAGTGCCCCATTGGGGCACGTGGATCGGCGCGGCGCTGACCAGGTCGACATGGCGATAGATGCCCGCGCCCTCGTAGAACCAGCCTTCACCCAGGCTGGCATCGACGCGCAGCGTCAACTGGTTGGGGCCGCCATCGTAATCGAGGAAATCGGCGATATCGACGCGGAACGGGGCATAGCCCGAGGCGCTGCCGCCCGCTTCATAGCCGTTGACGAAGACCTTGCAATCGCGGAACACGCCGTCGAATTCGAGCCAGATGGCG
>NZ_KE148499.1:14359-15103 GCF_000410615.1 Novosphingobium sp. B-7
TGCGCCCACCGGCAGCTTGCAGCGGTACCAGCCCACGCTATTCTGCGGAAAATCACGGCCGATCGCGCGAAAGCCATGGCCGGCGGCCATGTCTTCCTTGTCCTTGGGCACTGGCGCCTTGGGCGGTGCATAGGGCAGTTCCACCGCCCAATCGTGCGGCACGCGCACGCTGGCCCAGGCGCTGTCATCGAAATCGGGCTGGGTGGCGGGCGAGACATCGAAGCCGGGCTTGGCATAGGTGCGCTGATAGCGGCCGAAATCGAAATCGCGGTCCATGTCGGCGGCATGGCCCAGGGCAAAGCGCCAGCCATCGGCCAGGCGCACGCGCCGCCGGGGCGACGCAGCCGCGTCAGCGGCCGGCGTGGTGAGAGCCGTCTTGGCCGTTGCAGCCAGTGCAGGCGCGGCGCTGGTGGCAAGGCCGGCCAAGCCCAGGGCAAGGGCCGTGCGGCGGTCGGTCGAAGGTGAGATGGTCATGGCTTAGAACTCGAAATCAGGGCCGGTGGTCACGGTGCCGAGCAGCAGGGCATCGGCCACCAGCGAGAGCGGCCGGGCATCGGCATCGCTTTCCCGCCGCGTGATCAGATCGGCAAAGCGCCGATAGATCCGGGCATATTCGTCGTTGCCGGATTCCTGGCGCAGCGTGCCGTCGATTTCCAGGCGATGCCCGCCATCGCGCAGCACCAGTTCGCCATCAGGCGTGTTGACCACGATATCCCATTGCTGGTGGCCGGGGTGCAGGATCGA
>NZ_KE148499.1:15138-15532 GCF_000410615.1 Novosphingobium sp. B-7
GCGCATGTCCACCTGCGCATCGGTGGGCGCGCCGCGATTGGCCGGTACGTCCATCCGCGCGCCTTCCACGCAAATGCCCGAGGGTAGGATTTCGGTCAGGATCGAAAAGGCGTTGATCGCCGGATCGAACACGCCAAAGCCGCCTTTCGACAGCAGCCAGTCCTGCCCGGGGTGCCATTTGCGCACGTCTTCGCGCCAGGTGATGTGCACCGCACTGATGCTGCGGGTGGCGAGCCAGGCGCGTGCGGACTCGACCACTTCGCTCTCGCGCGAATGCCACGCGGCATAGAGCGTGACGCCGGCGCGCGCGGCCAGTTGCTCCAGCGCCTGGGCCTGGGTCGGGGCGGCGGCCGGCGGCTTTTCCAGCAGCACGTCGAGCCCGGCGGCGATGGCC
>NZ_KE148500.1:0-257 GCF_000410615.1 Novosphingobium sp. B-7
AAGCAGCGCGCCTTCCGCGTGGGCCGCCAAGCCCGGCTCTTCCGCCACGGCCAAGAACGCACGGCCCGGCGCACGGGCGGCAATCAGCCCCAGCCAGTCTGCCCGGTCAAACGGCCCGGCCGCAGCCCCGCGCGCCATCAGCGCGGCAAGGCGCGGATGGTCTTGCACTTGGGCAAGTTCGGCATGATAGACCCGGCAGGCCACGCTTTGCCTGGTTCCCTTTCCTTGTTCCGTCAGGAGTGCCGTGACGCCTTTGC
>NZ_KE148500.1:426-1709 GCF_000410615.1 Novosphingobium sp. B-7
TGGCGACGTGGCTGGGCAAGGGACTGATCGCCTGCATCATGCCCTTGGCGGCGGTGCGCGCGGGGCTGGTGCATGTGCCGATCAACCCGGTGCTGCGCCGGGCGCAGGCCGCGCATATCCTGGCAGACAGCGGCGCCGCGTTGTTGCTGGGCAATGCCGGCCGGCTGGAAACCCTGCTGCCCGGCGATGCCGCAGCAGCGGCCGTGCATGATGAAGCGGCGGTGCTGGCCGCGCTCGATGCCCAGCAACAGCTGCCACCCTCGGCCGCGCTGCCGCACACCCTGGCGGCGATCCTTTATACCAGCGGTTCCACCGGCAAGCCCAAGGGCGTCATGCTCAGCCAGGCCAACCTGTGGCTCGGCGCGATCAGCGTGGCGCATTACCTGGGGCTTGCGGCCGACGATCGCGTGCTGGCGGTGCTGCCGCTAGCTTTCGATTATGGCCAGAACCAGTTGCTGTCGGCCTGGGCGGCGGGGGGCTGCGCCGTGCCGCTCGATTACCTGATGCCGCGCGATGTGGTGCGCGCAGTGACGCGCCATGGCATCACCACGCTGGCCGGGGTGCCGCCGCTGTGGCTGCAACTGATCGAATGCGCCTGGCCCGAGCATGCCGGGCAAACCTTGCGCCGGCTGACCAACAGCGGCGGGGCGCTCACCCCCGATCTGGTGCGGCGCCTGCGCACGCTGTTTCCCGCCGCGCGCCTGTTTGCGATGTACGGCCTGACCGAGGCGTTCCGCTCCACCTATCTCGATCCAGCGCTGATCGATGCGCACCCCACCGCGATCGGCACGGCGATTCCCTTTGCCGAGGTCATGGTGGTGAGCGATGCCGGCACCGCGGCGGCCGACGGGGAAGAGGGCGAACTGGTGCACGCCGGGCCGCTGGTGGCGCAAGGCTATTGGCAGGACGATGCCCGCACCGCCGAACGCTTTCGCCCGGCGCCGTCGTTTTCGCAGATGGGCGGCATCGCGGTGTGGTCTGGCGACAGGGTGCGGCGCGATGCCCAGGGGCTGCTCCATTTCGTGGGCCGGCGCGACGCCATGATCAAGACCTCGGGCCACCGCGTCAGCCCGCAAGAGGTGGAGGAGGCCGCGCTTGCCACTGGCCTTGTGGCCGAAGTGGTGGCGCTGGGCCTGCCCGATGCGGCGCTGGGTCAGGCGATTCATCTGGTCTGCCGTGCCGTGCCTGGCGCGGGGGAAGACGATGCCGCGCTGCGCGCCGCCATGGCCCAGGATGTGCCGGCCTTCATGCTGCCGCGCGCGGTGCACTGGCGCGCGGCGCTG
>NZ_KE148500.1:1725-2143 GCF_000410615.1 Novosphingobium sp. B-7
CAATGGCAAGCACGATCGCGCCGGGCTTTACGCCGATCTTTACCATGCCTTGACTGGCAGGGCATAAGACCCCGGCAGATGAAACCGCTTGGCCCCATTCCCCCGCATTTTCCCGCCCAAGGGGCAGACCTGATGATTGCCGGGCGCCCGGCGCGCGCCTGGGCGCAGGAGCATGGCACGCCGCTGTTCGTCTATGACGCCGCCGTGGTGCGCTCGCGCGTGGCAGAACTGCGTGCGGCGCTGCCGCCGGCCGTCCGGCTGCACTATGCGGTCAAGGCCAATCCCTTTGGCCCGCTGCTGGCGCTGCTGGCGGGCCTGGTCGACGGGTTTGACATCGCCTCTGCCGGGGAACTGGCGCTGCTCGCCGCACAGGGCATCGATCCGGCGCGCGCCGGGTTTGCCGGGCCGGGCAAGCGCG
>NZ_KE148500.1:2442-5721 GCF_000410615.1 Novosphingobium sp. B-7
GCGCTTGATGCCACGGCGGTGATCGCCACGCAGGCCGCGACGCTCGACCTGGCGCTGCGCCTGGCGCAAGAGGCGGGCGTACCGCTGCCCGCGCTCAATCTGGGCGGCGGTTTTGGCATCCCCTATTTCCCCGGCGATCGGCCGCTCGATCTGCCGGCCGTGGGGGCGGCGCTGGCGCAGGAGCTGGAGCGCCACGCCGCGCAGCTGCGCGACACGCGCCTGGCGGTGGAACTGGGCCGCTATCTGGTGGGAGAGGCCGGCGTCTATCTGGCGCGGGTGATCGAGCGCAAGGAAAGCCGGGGTGAGGTGTTCCTGGTGACCGACGGCGGGCTGCACCACCAGCTGGCCGCCAGCGGCAATTTCGGCACCGTGGTGCGCCGCAACTATCCGCTGGCGCTGGCCACGCGCATGGATGCCCCGGCCGATGAGGTGGCCAGCGTGGTGGGGTGCCTGTGCACCCCGCTCGATCGGCTGGCAGACCGTGCGGCCTTGCCTGTGGCGGCCGAAGGCGATGTGGTGGCGGTGTTCTGTGCCGGTGCCTATGGCGCCACGGCGAGCCCGGCGGCGTTCCTGGGGCATGGTCCGGCGACGGAAATCCTGGCGGAAAGCGCCGCACACACGGTGGGTTAATCTTTGCCTGGGCACCCGTCCCGAATTGGGACCGGGCGACCAAGCGCCTTGTCGGGAAAGCCCGTTGGCAACAAGGATAACCGTATCTTCACCCTTTTTGTCGATAGCCGATGATGAAGGTCGCAGGTCTCGATGGTCCCGATAGGGGACACTACGTGGGCCGGCGCAAGAGCCAGACAAAGGAATCGATTGCGATGCCGTTCCATTCCGGCCCAGCCCTGAACGCCGCACGGCCCGCAGGCCCGCGCAGGCGTCTTGCCCGCCTGGGCCTGGGAACGGCGTGCCTGTCGCTGATGCTCACCGGTTGTGCCGGCGGCGCCCATGGCCCGCAATTGCCGCCCGCCGCGTTCGTGGCGCTGCAGGAAGGTCCGGGCGAGGAATACGTGATCGGCCCGCTCGATGAATTGACCATTTTCGTGTGGCGCAACCCTGAACTGGGTGCCTCGGTGCAGGTGCGGCCCGATGGGCGCATCACCACGCCGCTGATCACCGACATGCCCGCCGTGGGCAAGACGCCCTCGATGTTGGCCGAGGATATCAAGCTGCAGCTGTCGCAGTATATTCAAGAACCGATCGTCTCGGTGATCGTCAACAAGTTTGCCGGCACGTTCAGCCAGCAGGTGCGCATCGTGGGCGCCACCGAAAAGCCGGCCTCGATCCCCTATCGCGCCAACATGACGCTGCTCGATGCGATGATCGCGGTGGGTGGGCTTTCGGAATATGCCGCCGGCAACCGCGCGCGGCTGGTGCGGTTTGACAAGACCACCGGCAAGCAGACCGAATATGCCGTGCGCATCGGTGATCTGTTGCGCAAGGGCGATACCAAGGCCAATGTCATGCTGATGCCCGGCGACGTGATCATCATTCCCGAAAGCACGTTCTGACGATGGCGCGGGGGCACCACACCAGGCCGGCACCGCACCTGCGGGAGCGCGGCGCGGCATGACCAACATTCTCGATGAAGTGCGCATCGCGCTCTATGGCATCTGGCACCGCCGCTGGCTGGCGTTGGGCGTGGCCTGGCTGGTCTGCCTGCTGGGCTGGCTGGTCGTGGCGATGGTGCCCAATTCCTATGAATCCAAGGCGCGCATCTTCATCCAGATCGATGATGTCCTGTCCGACCAGATCGGCATCGGCGGCAATGCCAAGCAGGATATCGAGCGGGTGCGCCAGACGCTGACCAGCACGGTCAACCTGGAAAAGGTGGTGCGCGCCACGCGCCTGGGCGACAAGGTCACCAACGACAAGCAGATGGAATCGGCCGTGGCTGGCCTGGCCACGCAGATCAAGGTGGTGAGCCAGCAGGACAACCTGTTCGAGATCAGCGCCACGTCGGGCCGTGGTTCCTATACCGATGCGCAGAATGCCAAGCTGGCGCAGGACGTGGTGCAGAAGATGATCGACATCTTCCGCGAGGAAAACCTGGCCGGCGGGCGCGGCGAGATGACCGACAGCCTGGCCTTCATGGACCAGCAGCTGGCCGATCGGCAGAAGGACCTGGAAGCGGCCGAGCAGAAGCGGCAGGAGTTCGAGGCGAAGAACGCCGCGCTGATGCCGGGCACCGGTTCGGTCACGGCCAAGCTGGAAGGCGCGCGCACCGAATTGCGGGGGGTGGAATCCGATCTTCTGGCTGCGCAGAGCGCGCTCGCCTCGATCAATGGTCAGCTTTCCGGCACGGCGCCCACGATCACCATTCCCGGCGCGCAGGGTGGCGCCCATGGCGCTTTGGCCCAAGCGTTGGCAGACCTGGCCTCGATGAAGGCGCGCGGGCTGACCGACAGCCATCCCGATGTCCTGGCGGCCAAGGCGCAGATCGCCAGCCTGCAGCGCCAGGCCGCCGCCGAAGGCAAGAGTGGCGGCACGCCCAACCCGGCCTATGCCTCGCTGCAGTCGATCAAGGCTGATCGTGAGGCCAGCCTGGTGTCGCTGCAATCGCGCAAGGCCTCGTTGCAACAGGAAATCGGCCAGCTTACCGGCCAGCAATACAGCGAGCCGGCGGTTGCCGCCGAAGCGGCGCGGATCAACCGCGATTACGATGTGCTCAAGGACCAGTACGACAAGCTGCTGCGCGATCGCGAGCAGCTGCGCCTGCGCGGGCAGGTGGAAAGCGAGCACAACTCGGTCAAGTTCGACGTGATCGATCCGCCGAGCACGCCGCGCGGTCCCTCTGCGCCCGATCGGCCGCTGCTGCTGATGCTGGTGCTGGTCGTCGGGCTGGTGGCGGGCTGTGGTGCGGCGTTTGCCATGGCGCAGCTGCGTTCGAGCTATGCCACCACTGGTCAGCTGGAGCGGGCCACGGGCATGATCGTGCTGGGTTCGGTGTCGCTGACCCAGACCGCTGCGGCGCGGGCGCGGCAGTGGAAGCAGCTGAAACTGTTCGGTGGTGCCACGGCCGGCCTGGTGCTGGTATTGTTCGTGCTGCTGGCCGTGGAATTCATGAAGCGGCGGATGGTGGCATGAGGGTGCAGGACATGACGGACCAGAGCAACACGCCCCAGCCGCCCAAAGATGGGACGCCGCCAGAAGGCGGAACGCCGCAGGATCGGCCGCGCAAGGCCAGCCCCTCGCTGATCGAGCGGGCGGCCGGGACGTTCGATTTCCGCCAGCACTTGCGCGCGCCTGTGCTGCCGCCCGTGCCGCCGGCACCTG
>NZ_KE148501.1:0-227 GCF_000410615.1 Novosphingobium sp. B-7
GGTCGATCCCCGGCGCCGGCGCCCGCGCGCGGGTCAAGGCGGCCGATGC
Organism: Novosphingobium sp. B-7; assembly: GCF_000410615.1. Taxonomy (NCBI): domain Bacteria; kingdom Pseudomonadati; phylum Pseudomonadota; class Alphaproteobacteria; order Sphingomonadales; family Sphingomonadaceae; genus Novosphingobium; species Novosphingobium sp. B-7. The sequence continues at coordinate 50 of NZ_KE148501.1, forward strand.
CAGTGCCGATGCAGCGCTCGCGCATTTCGATGGCGTGGTGCTCGGCGCCTTGCGCGAAACCGAAACGGCGCTCGCCACCTATGCCGAAAACCACGATCGCCATGCCGCGCTGGATGAAGCGCTGGCCTCTGCCCGCACCGCCTCGGACCAGGCCCGCCGCCTGCGCGAGGCCGGCCGC
>NZ_KE148501.1:272-19320 GCF_000410615.1 Novosphingobium sp. B-7
CGGTGCCGAAGCCGCCGTGCTCAATTCCCGCGCCGAACTCGCCAACGACCAGGTCAACCTGTTCCTGGCGCTCGGCGGGGGATGGTAAAGCAGAGAAAGCGGGACCCCGGATCAAGTCCGGGGTGACGATGAATAGCCCAATACCCTTTTCGTCGCCCCGGACTTGATCCGGGGCCCCACGCAAGCCTGTCGGCTCAGGCCGCCTCGAACCCCGCCTGCAACGGCACCTGCCGCACCCGCTTGCCCGTGGCGGCAAACAGCGCGTTGGCCACCGCCGGGGCGATCACCGCCGCGGGCGGCTCGCCCATGCCCCCTGGCGCGTTGTCCGTCGGCATCACGTGGGTGATCACGCGCGGTGCCTCGTTCATGCGCAGCGGGCGCACGTCGTTGTAGTTGGACTGCGCAATGCGGCCCTTCTCCAGCGTCACCCCGCCATAGAGCGCGGCCGACAGGGCAAAGGTCACCCCGCCTTCGATCTGCGCCTTCACGCCCAGGGGATTGATCGCCGGGCCGCAATCCACCGCCACGGTCACCTGCGGCACCAGAATCTGCTTTTGCGCGTCGACCTTCACATGGGCCACCGCCGCCAGGCAGGTGTCCCAAATGTGCAGCACGGCCAGGCCCAGCCCTTCGCCCTTGGGCAGCGCCTTGCCCCAGCCGGCCTCGGCCGCCGCCTTTTGCAGCACCGCCCGCGCCCGTGGATCGGTGATCTGCGCCAGGCGCCAGGCCAGCGGGTCTTGTCCGGCGGCCAGCGCCAATTCGTCGGCAAAGCTTTCGATCACGAAGGTATTGCGCAGGCCGCCCACGCCACGCCACCAGCCGGTGGGCATGGCGCTTTCCACCTGTTTGAACGTAACCAGCCGCGCCTTGGCCGGGTAGAGCGGGGCGATCGCGCCATCCACGGCGTCATCATCCACCCCGTTGAACTTGTCGCCGAGAAAGCGCGCCATCACCGCCGATCCGGCAATGCGATGCTCCCATGCGGTGACCTTGCCCGCCTGGTCCAGGCTGGCGCTGATGCGATCGGCATAGGCCGGGCGCACCATGTCGTGCTGGATATCCTCCTCGCGCGTCCACACCAGCTTGACCGGATAGGGCACCTTGGCCGCCAGGCTAACCGCGCGCTCCACCATATCGGTTTCCAGCCGCCGGCCAAAGCCGCCGCCCATCAGGAAGTTGTGCACCTGGACCTTGTCTTCGCCCAGGCCCAGCACGCGGGCAGCAGCCGCGCGGCAATCGCTGGGCACTTGCGTTCCGGTCCACACCTGGACGCCCTGCGGCGTGACATGGGCGGTGCAATTGCCCGGCTCCATCGTGGCATGGGCCAGGAACGGCTGGTGATAGAGCGCTTCCACGGTCTTGGCGGCGCCGGCCCGGGCTTGGGCCAGATCGCCCTCGGCCTTGGCCGTCACGCCCGGCTTGGCCACGGCGGCATCGAGCGCGGCCATGACCTGGGCCTGGTCCAGCCCGGCATTGGCGCCCTCGTTCCACGTCGGCGCGGCCGCTTCCAGCCCCTTCTTGGCCGTCCACAGGCTGTCGGCCGTCACGAACAGGCAGTCATCCAGCGCGATCACGTCTGCCACGCCGGGCACGGCCTTGGCCGCTGCGGCGTTATGGCTGGCCAGCTTGCCGCCGAACACCGGTGATTGCGCCAGCGTGGCAATCTTCATGCCCGGCACTTTCACATCGATGCCGAACTGCACGGTGCCGCGCACCTTGTCCGCCGAATCGAGCCGGCGGGTATCCTTGCCAATCACTTTCCACGCCGATCGCGGCGTCGGGGTGGCATCGGTGGGCACATGTGCGGCGGCATCGGCCACCAGCGCGGCAAAGCCCAGCCGCTTGCCCGATGCCGGGTTCACCACCGCGCCATCGGCCAGGGTCAGGCAATCGGGCATGACTTTCCACTGCCGCGCCGCTGCATCCACCAGCGCGGCGCGCGCATTGGCAGCGGCCTGGCGCAGCGGCTTCCACAGCTCGCGGATAGAGGTGGAGCCGCCTGTGGTCGTATCGATCGGCGCAAAGCGAGCGCGGTCGGCCGGCGGGATCGACACCTTCACCGCGCTGGGCGCCAGGCCCAATTCCTCGGCCACCAGCATGGTCAGCGCGGTCATGATGCCCTGGCCCATTTCGGTCTTGGGCAGGGCAAGAGACACGGCGCCATCAGGCAGCACCGCAAGATAGCCATTGGCCGCCAGCTGGGCGGCGGGAACGCTGCTCAACGCGCGGTGCAGCGGCACCACCAGGGCGCTGGCCAGCACGGCCGATCCAGCCAGGAACGCGCGGCGTGACGGGGTGGCGATGGGCGTGGTCATCGGTCTTCCCCCCTCAGGCCTTGATCGTATCAGCGGCGCGGTGGATCGCGGCGCGGATGCGGTTATAGGTGCCACAGCGGCAGATATTGCCGCTCATCCCTTCATCGATGGCGGCATCGTCGGGCTTGGGATTGGCCTTGAGCAGCGCGGCGGCGGCCACGATCTGCCCGGGCTGGCAATAGCCGCACTGCACCACGTCCAGCTCTTCCCAGGCGGCCGCCAGGGCCTGGCCCAGCGGCTGTCCAGTCAGTCCCTCGATCGTGGTCACGGCCTTGCCGGCCACATCGGCCACCGGTGTCTGGCAGGCAAACAGGCGCTGCCCGTCCACCAGCACGCTGCACGCGCCGCACAGGCCCGCCCCGCAACCGAACTTCACGCCGGTCACCCCGGCGATATCGCGCAACGCCCACAGCAGCGGCATGTCTCCCGCCACGGCCAGGGTGCGTTGCTTGCCATCGATTGTCAGCGAAACGGGCATATGCGGTGCTCCGGTCTAATGGGCGTGGTCTGGCGTTTGCTCCCTCGTCGTCATCCCGGACTTGACCCGGGATCCCGCTTTTTGCTCATCCAGCCCCAAAGGGCAGCGGGACCCCGGGTCAAGCCCGGGGTGACGATGATGGGGCGCATCTTACGCCATCGCGGGCATCAGTGCAGGGTCTTGAGATAGGCGATGACGTCAGCGCGCTTCTTGGCATCGGGAATGGCCACGACCATGCGAGTGCCCGGCACCAGCTTGCCCGGCGCGGTCAGGAAGGTGTCGAGCGTCTTGGGATCCCAGGTCTTGCCCGAATTCTTGAGCGCGGTGGAATAGGCAAACGCGGTGGAACCGGCCTGGCGTCCGACCACGCCCCACAGGTTGGGCGCGGCAAAGCCCTTAGCGCCGGCGGTGTTGACATGGCACATCTGGCACTGCTGCTTGAACACGGCGGCCCCGGCAGCGGCATTCTGGGCATGGGCCACAGGCGCCGTCACGGCTGCGGCCAGGCCCACCAGGGCAGAAACGAACAGGGGGATACGACGCATTATCGACCGTCCTTCAGGTGTTGATCGCGGATATCCCGGCCACGGAGTGGCAGCGGGATCGTAACGTGGGATCGAAGGCGCTCGGCCGGACAGGACCGCCACCAACCAGGCGATTGTGCACGATCGACCCGCAAAGGTCCATCGATTCAGCCATCGATTCAGGCATCAATTCAGGCGCAACGCCGGCCATATGCGCGGCTCACACCCCCAGCCGATCGCGCAGCGTGTACCACAGCGATCCCAGGGTGGAGAGCGGCGCACGAAAGCGCTGCCCGCCGGGAAACGGCGGGTGCGGCAGGTCGGCAAACACGTCAAAGCGCTCATGCTGCCCGGCGATCGCCTCGCCCAGCAGGCGGCCCAGCAATTGCGTGGTCGTCACGCCGTGGCCGCTGTCACCATGCGAATAGAACACCTTGGGCGAAAGCCGGCCGATCTGCGGCATGCGGCTCAGCGTCATGGCAAAGGTGCCGCTCCACGCGAACTCCAGCTTCACATCGCGCAGCTGCGGAAAGGTCTTGATCAGGCCGGGGCGGATCTTGGCTTCCACGCTGGCAGGGTCCTGCCCGCCATAGACGATGCCGCCGCCATAGAGCAGGCGCCCGTCGGCCGTGCGGCGGAAATAGTCGAGGATGTAGTTGGCATCCTCCACGCAGGCATTGCTGGGCAAGAGCTGCGCGGCCAGCTCGCCCAGCGGCTCGGTCGTCACCACCTGGCTCGACACCGGCATGATCTGCCCCGATAGCCAGGGCAGCGTCTTGCCGAGATAGGCATTGCCGCACACCACCAGAGTATCCGCGATCACTTCGCCTTGCGCGGTGACCACGCGCGGGCGCGGGCCGCTGTCGTCCACCTGGATCACGCGGCTGTGTTCGAACAGACGGCCGCCCAGCTGCTCGAACGCGGTGGCTTCGCCCAACAGGTAGTTGAGCGAATGGAAATGCCCCCGCAGCGGATCGAGAATGCCGCCGACATAGCGATCGCTCTGGACATGGGCGCGCAGGGCCTCGCGGTCGAGCACGGTGATCCCGGCATGGCCATGCGCGGCCCAGACCCGCTGCTCGTCCTCCAGCGCGCGCATCTGCTTTGCATTCAGCGCCACGCCCAGCCCGCCATCGACCAGATCGCAGGCAATGCCATAGCGCGCGACGCGGTCGCGGATGATCGCGGCGCCTTCCAGCGCCACTGCGCCCAATGCGCGCGCCACGTCTGGCCCGTGCCGCGCTTCCAGCACGTCAAGCCCGCGCGAATAGCCGTTGATCAGCTGGCCGCCATTGCGGCCCGATGCGCCCCAGCCCACGCGCTCGCTTTCGAGCACGATCACGTCGATGCCCTTTTCGGCCAGCTCCAGCGCCACCGAAAGGCCGGTGAACCCGGCCCCGATCACGCAGACCGTGGCACGCTGCGCGCCCTGCAATACCGGCCGCTGCGGCGCCGGGTTGACGCTGGCGGCATACCAGGTGGGCATCCCGGCATAGGGCGCCGCCTGGTGCAGGCCCGGCACCGCCATGTCCATCACAGCAATCCCAGGTAGGTATCGTATTCAAACCGGTCGATCTGGCCCAGGAACGCGGCGCGGTCCTGCTGCTTGCACGCCAGGAAGATATCGCGGAAGCGCGCGCCGAACATGCCGGCCGCGCGTTCAGAGGCGGCAAAGGCAGCCTGCGCGGCGCCCCATTCCACCGGCAGCGGCGCGCCGGCGCCGGGATGCAGCGGGTCTTGCGCCGGAGGCGGCATCACCGCGTCCTCGATCCCCTGCAGCATCGCACCCAGCATCGCCGCCATGGCCACGTGTGGGTTCACGTCAGCCCCGGAAATGCGATGCTCGATCCGCGTGGCCTTGGCATCGCCCACGATCACCCGCACCGCGGCCGAGCGGTCATCGATGCCCCAGCTGGCCGAGACCGGCGCATGGGCATCGGGCCGGAAACGGCGGAACGAGTTGTAGTTGGGCGCAAACGCCAGCATCGTTTCGGGCATCGCCGCCAAGAGGCCGGCCACTGCGTGCAGCAGCATGTCGGCCGGGCCACCCTCGGGCTTGGCCAGCACGTTCTTGCCCGCTGCATCGTTGAGGCTGGCATGGATATGCATGCCGCTGCCCGAACAATCGCCATAGGGCTTGGCCATGAACGTCGCGCCCAGCCCATGGTGCGCCGCCAGCGCGCGCACGATGCGCTTCATCAGCACGGTATCGTCGGCCGCGGCCAGTGCATCGGCGCGGTGCAGCAGGTTCAGTTCGTATTGCCCCGGCCCCGCCTCGCTGATCACCGCGTCGGCGGGAATGCCCATGGCGTGGGCCAGCGCCATGATCTCGTCGAACAGTGCGGCATGGGCAGACAGCGCCGTGGTCGAGAGCGTGTCGTTGCGGCGCAGATTGCCATCGGGCGGCACCGGCACGCCGTTTTCCAGGCGATAGAGGTAGAACTCCAGTTCGGTCGCCACCACCGGGGTCAACCCCCGCGCGGCATAGCGCGCCAGCAGGGCCTGCAACATCCCGCGCGGATCGGCCACCACGGGGCCGCCATCCTTGTCGACCATGCCCAGGAACACCTGCGCGCTATCCTCGCCCAGCCACGGCGCCTTGCTCCAGCGCCCGGCCACCGGCCAGCACAGCCCATCGGGATCACCCGTGCCAAACGCCAGGCCTGCGCCCGCCACATCACACCCCCAGGCGTCGAGCGCAAAGACCGAAAGCGGCATCGGCAGGCCCTTGGCCGCCAGGGCCACGGCCTTGTCGCGCACCAGCCATTTACCCTTGGGCGCGCCGTTCACGTCGGTGAGAAAGGCCTCCACCCGGGTCACTTCAGGATGGGCGGCAAGCCAAGCGGCAAAGGACGAGGCAGTTTCTTGTGTCATGGTGTGATCACATATGAAAAGCCCACCGCGCTGTCCAGCCCGGATCGTCGGATTGCCACGTGCTTTTCCGCCCACAACCGCTCTTTCGATGCCGGGAAATACACAGACGCCATGGCTGCCAGACCTTGCACCACGGGCCACAATGGCTATTAGTGATCACACATTGCACCAGCCGGATGAACCAGACGATGACCAGTGCCCCGCCCACCCTGCCCAGCCGCCTGCCGGCCCACCACGTGATCGGCGGTGCCAGCGTTGCGGCCGCTTCGGGCGCCACGCTGGACACTGTCAACCCCGGCACTGGCCAGGTCATCGGCACCCTGCCGGCGGGCGATGCCAGCGATATCGACCGCGCCGTGGCCGCTGCGCGCCGCCGCTTTGAAAGCGGGCAATGGCGCGACATGAAGCCGGCCCAGCGCAAGAAGCTGATGCTGACGCTGGCCGACAAGCTGGAGGCTGCCGCCGAGGAATTCGCCGTTCTCGAAACCATCGATTCGGGCAAGCCGATCAGCGACACCCGCAATGTCGACGTGCCGCTCGCCCTCGGTACCCTGCGCTTCTATGCCGAGGCGATCGACAAGATCCATGGCGAGGTCGGCCCCACCGGGCCGGACAAGTTCAGCTATGCCGTGCACGATCCGCTGGGCGTGATCGGCGCGATCGTGCCGTGGAACTTTCCCCTGCTCATGGCCATGTGGAAAATCGCGCCGGCGATCGCCATGGGCAATTCGATGGTGGTCAAGCCATCGGAACTGTCCTCGCTCACCGCGCTGCGCTTTGCCGAACTCGCGCTCGAGGCCGGCATTCCCGATGGCGTGCTCAATGTCGTCACCGGCACGGGCCAGGACGCCGGCGCCGCGCTGGCGCTGCACCGCGATGTCGACATGATCACGTTCACCGGCTCGGGCCCGGTCGGCCGCCAGCTCATGCGCTATTCGGCCGACAGCAACTTGAAGCGCGTCAGCCTGGAGCTGGGCGGCAAGAGCCCGCACATCGTCTTTGCCGACTATCCCGATCTCGATCGCGCGGCAGCCGCAGCGGCCTGGGGCATCTTCTACAACCAGGGCCAGGTCTGCACCGCCGGATCGCGGCTTTTGGTGCAGCGTTCGATCCACGCGGAATTCGTCGAAAAGGTACTGGCCGTGGCCCGCACCATCCGCCCCGGCGATCCGCTCGATCCGGCGACGCAACTGGGCGCGGTGATCAGTGAAAAGCAGCTGGAAGGCGTGCTCACCCGCATCGCCCGCGCGCAGCAGGAAGGCGCCGCGCTGCGCCTGGGCGGCAGCCGCGCGCGCAGCGAAACCGGCGGGTTCTATCTCGATCCCACCGTGTTCGATGCGGTGAGCAACGCCAGCAGCCTGGCCCAGGAAGAGGTGTTCGGCCCAGTGCTGGCGGTGGTGCCGTTCGATACCCCCGAAGAAGCGCTCGCCCTTGCCAACGACACCGAATATGGCCTTGCCTCGGGCCTGTGGACCGGCTCGATCGATATCGCCCACGCCTTTGCCCGGCGCCTGCGCGCTGGCCTGGTCTGGGTCAACGGTTGGGACGCGTGCGACATCACCATGCCGTTTGGCGGGTTCAAGCAATCCGGCTTTGGCCGCGACCGCAGCCTGCACGCGCTGTTCAAGTATGCCGACATGAAGTCCGTCACCATTTCCACGCCCACGCTGTCCTCGCTCGGGGTGCTGCCGGCATGACGCGGCCGCTGCTGGGCGTATCGTGCTGCCTGCGAAGCGGCGGGCCAGAACCGGTGCATGGCGTGATCGACCGCTATCTGCGCGCGCCCGCCGCCCACGCCGATTGCGACGTGGTGCTGGTCCCGGCCCTGCCCGGCCTGACCGACTGGGCCGCGCTCGCCGGCCGGCTCGATGGCCTGCTGCTCACCGGCAGCCCGTCCAACATGGAGCCATGGCGCTATGGCGCCAGCACCGGCGATGGTCCGTTTGATCCCGCGCGCGATACCACCACGCTGGCGCTGGGCGATGCCATGCTGCGCGCCGGCAAGCCGGTGTTCGGCATCTGCCGGGGCTTCCAGGAACTCAACGTGGCGTTCGGCGGCACGCTGCAAACCCTGCCCAGCGATGGGCCGGTCAGGCACCACGCCCCCGATGGCGCCAGCCTGGAAGAGATGTTTGCCCAGACCCACCCGGTCAGCCTGACGCCCGGCGGCATCCTGGCCACCGCGCTGGGCGATGCGATCACCGTCAATTCCGTGCATTACCAGGCCGTGGCCACGCTGGGCCAGGGCTTGACGGTGGAAGCGGTGGCACCCGATGGGCTGGTTGAGGCCTTTTCGGCGCAAGTCGGCACGGCACAGGTGCTGGCCGTACAATGGCACCCGGAATGGGATGCCGATCGCAACCCGGCCTCGGCCTGGTTCTTTGCCCGGCTGGGCCAGGTGCTGCGCGGTGGTTGACGAACGCCGGCGCGGGCGGGCACATTCGCGCCACAGCGATTTGCGATTGACCGGGCCGGTTCCCGCGCATAAGTGTGATCGCAGATAACGGGGTCACCCCGCAATAGCATAAACCCGACGCACACCAAAAACGGGCGTCACGCAGGCAGGCATGTTCAACCACCCGCTTCGGGCGCCGTCTTGGCGTGTGCCCGCGGCGCCCGGCGGCCCTTCGCGGGGCCGCGCAAACTGGGGAATTGCCACCGATGAGGCCAGGACGCATGAGGCCACGAACCATGGGAACCGCCCGGCGATGAGCAGCGCATCGAACACCAGCAGGCGCGCCTTCTGGGCCGTGCTGACCGCGCCGGCCGCCTGGATCACCCTGTTCTTCGTCGTACCACTCAGCGTGATCTGGGCCTACAGCTTTGGCCGCACCCTGGGGCTGACCGAAGTGGCCGTGACCGGCACGCTCGACAACTACGTGCGCGTATTTGATCCGGTCTATCTGCTGATCTTTGCCAAGTCGCTGGTCTTTGCCGGGGTGACCACGGCGGTGTGCCTGGTGATCGGCTTTCCCTATGCCCTGGCGATGACCTTTGCCAGCGATCGCGGCAAGATCCTGCTGCTGCTGGGCATCATGCTGCCGTTCTGGACCAACCTGCTGGTGCGCACCTATGCCCTGATGGCGGTGATGCGCACCGAGGGCTACATCAACGACATGTTCGGCCTGTTCGGGTTTGGCCCGGTCGAGATGCTGCACACCAACTTCGCGGTGATCGTCGGCCTGGTCTACGTGCACCTGCCCTTCATCATCCTGCCGCTCTATTCCACGCTCGATCGCATGGACCGCTCGCTGATCGAGGCCAGCCTCGATCTGGGCGCCGGGCACATCGCCACGATCTTCAAGGTCATCGTGCCGATCGCCAAGCCGGGCATCCTCTCGGCAATCATGCTCACGTTCATTCCCGCGCTCGGCTCCTACCTCACGCCCGATCTGCTCGGCGGGCCTGACAGCCAGATGATCGCCAGCGTGATCGAGCGGCAGTTCAAGCGTGCCAACGACTGGCCGTTCGGCGCTGCGCTGTCGTTCATGCTGATGTATCTCACGCTCCTGGCCATGGGCCTGCGCGCGATCCAGGATCGCCGCGCCGCTCGCGCCCGCCCGCAGGGAGACGCCTGATGGCCACTGCCTCCAAGCCGCTCGATAGCAAGCCTGGCCCGCTCGAATACAGTCGCCGCTGGCCGCTGCGCCTGTGGGTGGGCGCGGTGATCCTGTTCCTCTACCTGCCGCTGGCCAGCCTGGTGGTGTTCAGCTTCAACGACAGCCGCCGCACCATCCGCTGGGAGGGCTTCACGCTCGATTGGTACGGCACGATGTGGAATGATTCCGCGCTGATCGATGCCTTTACCAATTCACTGACCATCGCGTTCATCTCGATGCTGTTCAGCGTGGTGCTCGGCGCGCTCACCGCGATCGCGCTGTGGCGCTTCCGCTTTCCCGGCAAGGGCCTGTTCGATGGCGCGGTAACCCTGCCGATCGTGGTGCCTGAAATCTGCATGGGCGTGGCGATGCTGGTGTTCTTCGGGCAGATCGTGCCCTGGCCGCGCGATCTGGTCTGGCCGTTCGATCTGGGCGCGATCATCATTGCCCATATCACGTTCAGCTTCCCCTTCGTCGCCGTGGTGATCCGCGCGCGCCTCGCCAGCTTCAACCGCGAGATGGAAGAGGCCGCACGCGATCTGGGCGCCAGCGAATTGCGCGCGCTGTGGGATGTGCTGCTGCCCCATGTGCGCCCGGCGCTGATCTCGGGCGGGCTACTCGCCTTCACGCTCAGCCTCGATGATTTCGTGATCACCTTCTTCACCTCGGGGCCAAACACGGTGACCTTCCCGGTCAAGATCTATTCGATGGTGCGCTTCTCCGTCACGCCCGAGGTCAACGCCGCCTCGACCGTGCTGATGCTCATCACCATCGCGCTCACCGCCATCGGCATGAAGCTGCAGGGTCGCGACCTGGCCCAGGGCCACTGATTTCACACAGGACTTTCCCATGACCCAGCCTCTCATCCAGTTCGAGAACGTGACCAAGCGGTTCGGCTCGTTCATCGCGGTGGACGATGTCAGCCTCGATATCCAACGCGGCGAATTCTTCTCGCTGCTCGGCCCCTCGGGCTGTGGCAAGACCACGCTGCTGCGCATGCTGGCGGGCCTGGAAACCCCGACCGAAGGGCGCATCCTGATCGACGGCGTGGACATGAGCACCACCCCGCCCAACCGCCGCCCGGTCAACATGGTGTTCCAGTCCTACGCCGTGTTCCCGCACCTCACCGTGGCCGAAAACGTCGCCTATGGCCTCAAGATCGATCGCGTCGCCAAGGACGAGCGCGACGCCCGCGTGGCCGAGGCGCTGCGCCTGGTAAAGCTCGACGAGTTTGGCCACCGCAAGCCCGATCAGCTCTCGGGTGGCCAGCGCCAGCGCGTTGCCCTCGCCCGCGCCCTGGTGAAAAAGCCCAAGGTGCTGCTGCTGGACGAGCCGCTGTCCGCGCTCGATGCCAAGCTGCGCGATGCGATGCGCGCCGAACTGGCGCAGATCCAGCACGATGTCGGCGTCACGTTCGTGATGGTCACCCACGATCAGGACGAGGCGCTGGCCATGGCCAGCCGCTGCGCGCTGATGAACCGGGGCCGCCTGCAGCAGGTGGCCGTGCCGGGCGATCTCTATGAATACCCCGCCAACCGGTTCGTCGCCGATTTCATCGGCACGATCAACATGTTCGAAGGCCGCCTCAGCGTCGATGAACGGGATCACGCCGCAGTGACTTCACCCGAACTCGACGTGCCGATCTTCGTCAGCCACGGCGTCACCGGCGCGCCCGATACGCCGGTGTGGGCGGGCATCCGCCCGGAAAAGATCACGATGACCCCGGCCAGCGAAGGCCGCCCGGCCGGCCCCGATGCCTGCCCGCAGGCCAACGTGGTGGCCGGCACGATCGTGCGCTCCGCCTACCTCGGCAGCCAGACGCTCTACGATGTGGAAACGTCCAGCGGCGCAACCTTCAAGGTGGCCCGCGCCAACGGCGAACGCTCGCTCGTCTCCGCCCTGCCCGTGGGCGAGGCCGTGTGGCTGAGCTGGAACACCAAGGCCCCGGTCATACTGCTGGGCTGATTGCGGTGTTTGGGCGGCGCGGGTAGATAGAGATTTATATTACTATCAACGATATAGGAAAAAGTGTTTCGCGCAGAGGCGCTGAGGCGCAGAGATTTAAGAGCGCCTCTGCGCGAACGAAGTATGTAGGCAATCGCTCAATTTCGGACGTGGCAAGCGCCAACAGGGCAGCGGGACCCCGGATAAAGTCCGGGGTGACGAGGAATTCGAGAGAATATATGTACTTATCGTCACCCCGGACTTGATCCGGGGTCCAGCTTGATAACTTGCACCTTGGCTGCCGTCATCGCGCATGCAGCAGCTACCCACCTATCCTCACCCCTCCTGCCAGCACCCCATCGGGCCAAGCAGCGCTAGGCAACGCGGCGCGGCTGCCGTAACACCGGCGCACCATGTTGCAGCTTGCTCTCAAGGCCGCCATTTCCGGCGTGCTGATCGCCACCGCCTCCACCCTTGCCAAGCGCTATCCCGGTTTTGGCGCGCTCATTGCGTCGCTGCCCCTGGTGTCGGTGATTGGCATGATCTGGCTGTGGCACGATCGCCCCGATGCCGAAAACATGGCGGCCCATGCCGGGGCCACGTTCTGGTATGTGCTGCCCTCGCTGCCGATGTTCCTGCTGATCCCGGCCCTGCTGCGCCACGGCGCCGGGTTCTGGTCGGCGCTGCTGGCTGGTTGCGCGCTGACCATTGCGCTCTACAGCCTGATGGTCTGGATCGGCCCCCGGCTGGGCCTGCCGCTGTAACGCCGTTTTCGTAAGGAGGGAGCCAACGATGCTACGCCATGCCCTGACCGCCGCCGGCCTTTTCGCCCTGCCGCTGGCCGCCGTGCCCCTGGCCAGCCTGCCAACGCCCGTTCACGCGCAGGAAGCGGTGGTGGCGGTGCCCGATCCCGAAAGCCTGTTCACCAGCCCCGATCCAGTGCTCAACCGCAACAAGCAGGCCGCACTCCATATCGTCAAAGACCTTTTGGAATGCGGGCATTGGGACAAGGCGGATCAATACCTTACCCCGGCCTATCACCAGCACAACCCGATGGTGCCCTCGGGCCGCGATACCGTGGTCCATTTCTTCACCCAGGTGGTCAAGGTGCAGCCCAAGGCATGCCCGGCGCACATGGCGACCCCGGTCGCCGCGGTCACGGCCGAGGGCGATCGCGTGGTCGTGAGCATGGTGCGCACGCTCAAGGACCCCAAGAATCCGGGCAAGACCTATACCACCACCTGGTTCGACATGTGGCGCTTTGTCGATGGCAAGGCCGATGAACACTGGGATGGCGCCACCCTGGCTGACGCTGCCCCCTGAATTCCACGCGCCAGGCCGGTGCATGGCATGCACCGGCCTGGCAGCCAAACCCCCAGTGCTTCGCTTGTCGCCCCTTGCCGCATGGGGTAGAACCACAGGCAATGTTGACGCCTCGATCCATCGAGCGGGCAGGACCAACCGGCGAGGATGTGCGGGCCTATCCGCCGTCCTATTACGCCGCCACCGCGCCCATGGCCTTTGCCGGCACGGCGCTGGACCAGGATGTGCAGGCCGATGCCTGCATCATCGGCGGGGGCTACACAGGTCTGGGTGCCGCATTGCGGCTGGCAGAGGCCGGGCGATCGGTCGTTCTGCTGGACAGCGGGCCTGTCGGCTGGGGCGCCTCGGGCCGCAATGGCGGCCAGGTCCACCTTGGCTGGAACAAGGACCAGCACTGGCTGGCGCGCCACCTCGGCAGCGACGGTGCGCGCGAAATGTGGGCCATGGCCCGCCATGCGCGCGACCACCTTGATCGGCTGATCGAACACGATCCCGACCGTTGCGATTTTCGCGCCGGGCTGATCCACGCCGATCACAAGCCCGGCCTGGTGGCGCAGACCCATGCCGAGGTGCGCTTTCTGCAAGAGGCATATGGCCACGGCGCGCTAACCCCGCTGGGCCGTGACGACATTCGCGCCATGGTCGGCAGCCAGGCCTATCATGGCGGCAGCCTGGATATGGCCGGCGGCCATCTCCACCCGCTCAAGCTGGCGCTCGCCATGGCGCGCGCTGCCCGCGCGGCGGGGGCAGTGATCCATCCGCACAGCCGTTGCACCGGCATTGCGCCCGATGGCCCGCCGGGCACGGCCCAGGCCTGGCGCGTGACCACGCCCGGCGGCACGGTGCGCGCGGGCCAGGTGCTGGTGGCAACCGGCGGCTATGCCACGGGCCTGGTACCGGAGGTCGATGCCCATGTCCTGCCGATCAACAACTTCATCGCCACCACCGCGCCTCTCGGGCCAGAGCGGGCGGCTGCGCTGATCGCTGGCGGCCAGGGGGCGTCGGGTTCGCGCTTCGTGGTCTATTACTTCCGCATCACGCCCGATCACCGCCTGCTGTTCGGCGGCGGGGAACGCTATTCCTGGCGGCTGCCGGCCGATATCGCCGCGTTCGTGCGGCCGCATATGCTGCGGGTCTTTCCGCAACTGGCCGATGTGGCGATCGACCATGCCTGGGGCGGCACGCTGTCGATTACCCCGCATCGTCTGCCCCATGCCGCGCAGGTCATGCCCGGCCTATGGTCGCTCAGCGGGTTTTCCGGCCTTGGCGTGGTGCTGGCGCCGTGGCTGGGTGGCGAAATCGGCGCGGCCATGGCCGGACTGCCCGCGCCCGCGCTCGATCTGGTGCGCCGCCTGCCCACGCCCCGCTTTCCCGGAGGCACCTTGCTGCGCTGGCCGACCATGGCCGCCGCGATGACCTTCTTTGCCCTGCGCGACCGTCTCTGAACCCCTTCTTCCAAGCGAGTGATCCCATGACCGAAGCATTTGCCGAATGGATCCGCGAAAAACGCATCAGCGAGGTCGAATGCCTCGTCCCCGATATCAACGGCGTGGTGCGCGGCAAGGTCTGGCCGGCCGACAAGTTCATCGCCTCGGTCGGCAACATGAGCCTGCGCCTGCCTTCCTCGGTGTTTTCCGTCACCATCACCGGTGACTACGCCGATACCGACGAGGACGATTTCCTCTATCGCGATCCCGATGTGACGCTGCTGCCCGATATCAATTCGATCTGCGTGGCACCGGGCTTTCGCACCCCCACAGCCTTTGTCGTGGCCGATGCCCTGCACCGCGATGGCAGCGCGTTTGAAGTGGCGCCGCGCCACGTGCTCAAGCGCATGCTGGCCAAATATGCCGCGATGGGCTGGCAGATGGTCGTGGCGCCCGAACTGGAATTCTACCTCACCGAGGTCAATTCCGATCCCGATCTGCCGATCCAGCCGCCGCGCGGGCGCTCGGGCCGGGCGGAAAGCTCGCCCCAGCCCTATGGCCTGGAATCGGTGACCGAATACGAAGACATCATCGAGGAAATCTACGACAATTCGGAAATCGCCTCGCTCCAGCTCGACACCATGATCCACGAAGGCGGCACGGCGCAGCTGGAAATCAACTTCAACCACGGCGATCCCGTGGCGCTGTGCGACCAGGTGGTGATCTTCAAGCGCATCGTGCGCCAGGTCGCGCTCAAGCACGGGGTCTATGCCACGTTCATGGCCAAGCCGATGGAAAGCCAGCCGGGCAGCGCCATGCACCTGCACATTTCGGCGGTGGACGCGGGCGGCAACAACCTGTTCGGCACCGAAAGCGGGCTGACCCCGGAATTCCGCTGGTTCGTCGGCGGGCTGCAACGCTATCTGCCGCAGGTCGTCCCGCTGTTTGCGCCCAACGTCAATTCCTTCCGCCGTATCCGCCCGGCCCACAGCGCGCCGATCAACGTGCAATGGGGCCTCGACAACCGCAGCTGCGGCCTGCGCATTCCCGTCAGCGGCCCGCGCAGCACGCGCATCGAAAACCGCCTGCCCGGCGCCGATGCCAATCCCTATATCGCCATCGCCGCCACGCTGGCCTGCGGCTATATCGGCCTTCAGGAAAAGATCGAGCCGCTGCCGCTGATGACCCGCAACGCCTATGACGAGGAGCGCACCCTGCCGCGCAATCTCGATGCCGCGCTCAAGCAGATGATCGATTGCCAGCCGGTGATCGATCTGTTGGGCGAGCAGTTCATCAAGGCGTTCTACGAGATCAAGCTCAACGAACTGGCCGCCTATGACGAGGTGATCTCGTCATGGGAACGCGATCACCTCTTGCTCAAAGCGTGATCGGGCGCCATCCCCCCGCCGTGTCGTCACGCCGCATGGGAAATTGAACGAAGATGGTCCATTCGCGCCGCATGTTCCTGCGCCAGGCTGGCCTTGCCGGCATTGGCCTGTCGTTTACCGGCGCGCTGGGCGCCTGTTCGCGCGGCAAGCCGGCGCGGTCGCTCAATCTCTACACCTGGGATACCTACATCGGCAAAAACACCGTGGCCGATTTCACCAAGGCGGCTGGCGCTGGCGTGAACATCAGCCTGTTTGCCAACAACGACGAACTCTTTGCCAAGCTGCGCAGCGGCAACCAGGGCTATGACGTGATCGTGCCCTCGAACGACTTTGTCGAACGCATGCACGCGGCCGGCATGTTGACCGAGCTGGACCACGCCAGGATCCCCAATCTCAAGAACATCGCGCCGCAGTTCCTCAACCCGCCGTTCGATCCCGGCCGCCGCGTCTCGGTGCCCTATACCTGGATCGTTACCGGCATCGGCTATCGCAAGTCCAAGGTCGATGGCGTGCCCGACAGCTGGAAATGGGTGCTCGATTCCGATCGCTACAAGGGGCGCATCGCCCTGCTCGCCGAAGCGAGCGAGCTGTTCGAGATCGGCGCGAAATACCTGGGCCACCCGGCCAACACCAACGATCCGGCGGTGATCGCCCAGGTCAAGGCCATGCTGCTGAAGCAAAAGCCCAATATCGCCGCGTTTCATGACGACAATGGCCAGGATCTGCTGCTGGCAGGCGATGTTGACCTGGTGATCGAATACAATGGCGATATCGCCCAGGTCATGCGCGACGATCCCGACTTGGCCTTCGTCGTGCCGCGCGAAGGCGGCATCCTCGCGAGCGACGGGCTGTGCATTCCCCGCAATGCGCCCAATCCCGATCTGGCCTATGCCTTCATCGATTTCGTGCTGGGCGCCAAGGCCGGGGCCGACATTGCCCGCACCATCCGCTATCCCACCCCCAACCAGGCGGCGCTGGCGCTGATGCCCGATGATTACCGCAACAGCCAGGTGATCTTCCCGCCCGCCGCAGCGCTCGCGGCATGCGAATATTCGCGCTATCGCGGGCAAGAGATGAACAGCCGCTATGAGCAGGCGATGACCCAGGTGCGGGCGGGCTGATTAGGCCCGCCAAATCCCGCCTTTGGCCACGTTTCCCGCAAAGTTTTCCCCTAACCGGCCAATTCCGGCGTTGCATTCCCGGCCGCTTGCCGCCACTCAGCGTGGGTTAAGCCGGGGCAATGCAGGCCCGGGATCGACGCACCATTTCGCATGCAGCCCAATTCGCATGTTGCCTGACAGGAAGTTCGGATCGCCATGAAGTCCATCACCCGGCTGCCCCAGTTCCAGATGCGCCGTGATATTCGTATGGGTCACTGGTGCGGCCGGGCCGCCCTGGCGCTGGGTCTTGCCGCCACGGCCGCCCTGCCGGTGGCCGGCAGCGTGGCCCAGGCGCAAACCGCCGGTGGCGCGCCCGATGCCTCGGGCCAGCTCAACATTCCCGCCAACGTGCAGATCTTTGGCAAGAGCGATCCCAACGTGCGCCGCGCCACCGCGATCGTGAACGGTGAAATCCTCACCGGCACCGATATCGACCAGCGCCTGGCGCTGATCGTCAACGCCAACGGCGGCAAGGTTTCGGCCGAGGAACAGGAGCGCCTGCGCCTGCAGGTGCTGCGCAACCTGATCGACGAAACCCTGCAGATTCAAGAGGCCAAGTCGGCTGGCGTCGATGTTGACGATGACGAAGTCAACCAGACCTACGAACGCGTGGCCCAGCAGAACTTCGGCCAGAACCCGGCCGCGCTCGACAAGTACCTGACCTCGATCGGCTCTTCGGCGGCCTCGCTCAAGCGGCAGATCCGTGGCGAACTGTCGTGGCAGCGCCTGCTGCGCCGCAACGTCCAGCCGTTCATCAACGTGTCTGACGGCGAAGTGCGCGAAATGATGGACCGCCTCAAGGCGGCCAAGGGCACCGAGGAATACCGCATCGGCGAAATCTATCTTTCGGCCAATGATACCAACCGCCAGCAGGTCATGGCCAACGCCAACCAGATCGTTGACCAGCTCAAGAAGGGCGGCAGCTTCGTCGCCTATGCGCGGCAGTATTCCGAAGCCTCCACCGCTGCGGTGGGTGGCGATCTGGGCTGGATCCGCCTGGCCCAGCTGCCGCAGGATCTGGCCAATGTCGCCACGTCGATGCAACCGGGCCAGCTTGCCGGGCCGGTGGAAATTCCCGGCGGCTATTCGATCCTCTATCTGATCGACAAGCGACAGGTGCTGACCGCCGATCCGCGCGACGCCGTGCTCAGCCTCAAGCAGATGTCGCTCAGCTTCCCCAAGGGCACCACGGAAAAGGATGCTGCGGCCAAGGCCGCGACCTTTGCCGCCACCGTCAAGACCATCCACGGCTGCGGCCAGGTCGATGCGGCCGCAGCCGGCATCGGCGCCTCGGTCGTCACCAACGACCAGGTCAAGGCGCGCGACCTGCCCGCCGCGCTGCAGGATTCGATGCTCAAGCTCTCGATCGGCGAGGCGACCCCGCCGTTCGGATCGATCGAAGACGGCGTGCGCGTGCTGGTGCTGTGCGGCCGCGACGATCCCAAGGTGGCCGATGGCCCGAGCTTTGAAGAAATGCAGTCGCAGATGGAAGACGACCGCGTGAACAAGCGCGCCCAGACCTATCTGCGCGACCTGCGCCGCGATGCGGTGATTGAGTATAACTAAGGTGCTTGCCCCCACCACCCCCAACCCCCTCCTCTAAAGAGGAGGGGGCTCCGGCTCTCCCCCTCCTCTTTAGAGGAGGGGGTCGGGGGGTGGTGGAGGCCAAGTGAAACCCATAAGCCCCCCTCCCCTCCACCCGCAAAGCCCGATAGCGCAAGCCCATGAACCCCATCGCCATCTCCCAGGGTGATCCTGCCGGCATCGGCCCCGAACTGATCGCGGCCGCGTGGATCTTGCGCGGCATGGCGCAGCTGGAGCCGTTCGTGGCCGTGGGCAGCCGCCGCGTGCTGGACCAGGCCGCGCGCCATCGCGGGCTCGACGTGCCGGTGCGCGCCGTGGGCAGCCTGGAAGAGGCGGCCGCGACGTTCGGTTCCGCCCTGCCGGTGCTCGACTTGGGCGATGCTGGCTATACCCCTGGCCAGCCCACCGACGAGGGCGCGATGCTGGCGTTCG
>NZ_KE148501.1:19594-19893 GCF_000410615.1 Novosphingobium sp. B-7
GATCACCGCGCGCGCGCTGGTGCGCGATTTCGGCATCGCCCAGCCCCGCCTCGCCGTGGCCGGGCTCAACCCCCACGCCGGCGAAGAAGGCCGCATGGGGCACGAGGACCACAGCTATATCGCCCCCGCCGTTGCCGCGCTCCAGGCCGCCGGCATTGCCGCGCACGGGCCGCTGCCGGCCGACACGATGTTCCATGCCCAGGCCCGCACCACCTATGACGTGGCGATCTGCATGTATCACGATCAGGCGCTGATCCCGTTGAAGGCGCTGGATTTTGATGATGGCGTCAATGTCACGC
>NZ_KE148501.1:19922-23015 GCF_000410615.1 Novosphingobium sp. B-7
ATCCGCACCTCACCCGATCACGGCACCGCCTTTGGCATCGCCGGCAGCCGCCAGGCGCGCCCGGGCGCAATGATCGCGGCGATCCGCATGGCCGGGGAATGCGCCGTGCGCCGCGCTGCGGCCGGGGCATGAGCCTGCCCGATCTTCCGCCGTTGCGCGATGTGGTCAACCGCCATGGGTTGCTCGCGTCCAAGGCCCTCGGGCAGAACTTCCTGTTCGACGAGCAGTTGCTGGCGCGCATTGCCGCGATTCCCGGCAAGCTCAAGGGCGCCAACGTTCTGGAAGTGGGCCCCGGCCCCGGCGGCCTGACCCGCGCGCTGCTGCGCGCCGGCGCCAATGTCACCGCGATCGAGATGGACAAGCGCTGCCTGCCGGCCCTGACCGAACTGGCAGAGGCCTTTCCCGGCCAGTTGCGCGTGATCGAGGGCGACGCGACCAAGATCGATCCCGCCACCCTGTTCGACGCGCCGTGGCACGTGATCGCCAACCTGCCCTACAACGTGGGCACGATGCTGTTCACCGGCTGGCTTTCGGGGCAGGATTGGCCGCCGCAGTGGCTCTCGCTTACGCTGATGTTCCAGCTGGAAGTGGCAGAGCGCATCGTGGCAGCCGCCGCCAGCGATGCCTATGGCCGGCTGGCGATCCTGTCGCAATGGCGCGCCGCGCCGCGCATTGCCATGAAAGTGCACCGCAGCGCGTTCACCCCGCCGCCAAAGGTCATGTCGGCCGTGGTGCACGTGACCCCCGCGACCATGCCCGAAGGGGTTTCGGCGCGCATGCTCGAACGCGTGACCGAGGCGGCGTTCGGCCAGCGCCGCAAGATGCTGCGGCAGTCGCTCAAGGGCGTGCCCGGCGCGCTCGCTGCCCTGGAAACGCTGGGCATCGATCCCTCCCGCCGCGCCGAAACGCTGGACGTGGGCGATTTCGTGGCGATTGCCCGCACCCTGTCCTGACGAAACGGAACGAGGGCGTTTAGTTCTTGTGCTTGCGGAACAGCACCCGGTCTTCCGGGCCAAAGCCGCGCCGCCAGATCACCAAGCCATAGACGCCCAGGATCGCCGGAATGCCCAGGCTGACCTCGATCCATTCCGGCAACAGGCGCGCCAGCATGCCCACGCCTACCGCCGGCACTGCCGCCCACAACAGCGCCCAGCGCCAGTTGCTGATCTTCTGGCCCAGGATGCTGCCCAGCAACCGCGACTTGAGCAGCGAGGCCAGGCCCAGGGAAATGACCAGGGCCAGCGCGGCGCCCATCGCCTCAACCGTGCCGTCATAGCCCAGTTCGCGCGCGGCCACGATCAGGCCCACGGTCAACCCGGCCTGCAGCGCGATCGTGCCCAGGCTGATCCACCAGTTGCGCAGCCGCGCCACATAGATCAGCGCCGCTTCGCTTACCACGGCGGGCGCGGCCACCACTTCGGCCGCCAGCAGCAGCGCGAGCGAGCCAGTGCCGGCCACGAAATTCGGCCCGAACAGGCCCATCACGCCCTTGCCCGGCAGGCCCAGCGCCAGGGCGATGCCGGCTTGCGCGGCGGTGATCCAGAAGCCCACCTGGCACACCTGGCGGGCGATCGCGCCCAGGTTGTTCTCGCGCAGGTTGCGGGTGATCACCGGGCCCAGGATCGGCTCGAAACTGGTCTTGAGCTTTTGCGGCAGCGTGGTGACCTGCTGCGCCACGTAATAGATGCCGACCACGGCGGCCGGCGCAAACGTGCCGAGGATGAACAGGTCAAGCTTGCGCGTGCCCCACTCCACCGCGTCGGCCCCGGCCAGCGGCAGGTTGCGGTTGGCCAGGCGCAGCAAGGCGCCCGGGCGCGGTGCCCACTGGCGGGGCAGGCCATAGCTTTTGACCAGGGGCACGAAAGCAGTGATCATCGCCGCCAGCATCGCCGCGGCATAGGCCAGGATCAGCCCGCTTTCGCGCAGTGGCAGCCACCAGGCGCCGGCCAGCCACAGGCCACCGGCGGCCAGCGATTGCGTCCACGGTTCCACCACGGCGCGGGCGCGCACGGTGGCGCCCACGTCAAAGCGATAGGCCAGCGCAGCCAATGCCACGTCGCCCAGCGCGCGCGGCAGGATCGCCATGGGCAGCAGGCGTTCCACCGGGGTGTAATCCCCGCTGGGAAACATCATGATCGGCACCAGCCACAGCAGCAGCCCGCACAGCACCGATACCAGCGTGGTCAGCAGCAGGGCATCAGCCACGGTGGTGGCACTGGCATGATCTTCCTTGGCGAGTTGCTGGGCCAGGCCGCGCTTTTGCCCGAGCGTGGCAAGCTGCGCCGCCAGTTCCACCACCAGCGTGGCCGAGGCATAGCGCCCGAGCGTGGCTGCACCATAGAGCCGCCCGGCGATGAACAGGAACGGCACGCTGGCCGCCAGGCGCAGCACGAAGCCAAAGAAATTGGTCCGCCCACCCTTGGCCAGCGCGGCAATATCGGCCTGTTCGGCCTGCGCGTCAGTCGGGTTTGCGGGAAGAGCCGGATCAGCCAAGCGGGCGTTCCGCACGCAAGGGCCGCGCCAGCAGGCTGGCGACGACATCCCGGGCAGGCGCCTGGCCACGCACCAGGGTAACGACCGCATCGACGAGCGGCATGGCAATTCCCTTCTGGCGGGCAAGATCGGCGAGCACGGGCGCGGTATACGCCCCTTCGGCCACGGTGTTGCGGCCTGACAACGCCTCAGACGCGCTTTGGCCCTCGCCCAGCGCCTTGCCCAACGAAAAATTCCGGCTCGACGCCGATGAACAGGTCAGCACGAGGTCGCCCAGACCCGATAGCCCGGCCAGCGTTTCGGCCTGCGCACCCATGGCCAGGCCAAAGCGCTGCATTTCGGCAAAGCCCCGGCTGATCAGCGCGGCACGGGCATTCTGCCCCAGGCCGAGCCCATCGACCACGCCACAAGCGATCGCCAGCACGTTCTTGACCGCGCCGCCGATTTCGGCACCGATCACGTCAGCCGAGTAATAGGGGCGGAACGTGGGCCGCGCCACGGCCGGGGCCAGGCGCTGCCACTGCGCTTCGCCGCCGGAACAGGCCAGCGTCACCGCCGTGGGCAGGCCGGCGGCCACCTCGTGGGCAAAGGTCGGGCCAG
>NZ_KE148502.1:0-390 GCF_000410615.1 Novosphingobium sp. B-7
CGATGATGCGCGATCGCGCGCGGGCCGGGGTGGATGCCCTGCTGCGCCAGGCCGCGCCGGGGGCCATGGTGGTGGCCGCCGATGGCACGCCCGCTTGGCTGGCGGCAACAGACCTGGCGCCGGGCATGATCATGCGCGTGGCCGCCGGAGAGCGGCTGGCTGCCGATGGTGTGATCCAGCGCGGGGCGAGCCGGCTCGACCGCTCGCTGCTGACCGGCGAAAGCGCTGCCGTTGCCGCCAAGGTGGGTGATCTGGTGCTGGCCGGCACGCTGAATGAAGAGGCGCCGCTCGACGTGGAAGTGCGCGCGATCGGCGAGGATACCGCCCTGGCCGAGATTGCCCGCCTGATGGAGACGGCCGGTCAATCACGCTCGCGCTATGTGCGGATCG
>NZ_KE148502.1:484-760 GCF_000410615.1 Novosphingobium sp. B-7
TACAAGGCGCTGGTGATTGCCATCGCCGTGCTGATCATCACCTGCCCCTGCGCGCTGGGGCTGGCGGTGCCGGTGGCGCAGGTGGTCGCGGCGGGCGCGCTGATGAAGCGTGGCGTGCTGATCAAGGACGGCTCGGCGCTGGAGCGGCTGGCCGAAGTGGACCGCATGCTGATCGACAAGACCGGCACGCTCACCCTGGGGCGCCCGGTGCCCGACGCCAGCGCACTCGATGCACTGACGCCACAGGAAGCCGGCGTCGCGCTGGCGCTGGCCAGC
>NZ_KE148503.1:0-303 GCF_000410615.1 Novosphingobium sp. B-7
GCGCAGATGCGCGCCGCCGAAGATGCCCTGATCGCCGCCGGCACCGATGTCCATGCGCTGATGCAGCGGGCCGGGCGCGGCGCCGGGGAATGGGTGCGCCGGGTGGCGGCCGGGCGGCGCGTCACCGTGCTGTGCGGTCCGGGCAACAATGGCGGCGATGGCTATGTCATCGCGCACTATCTGGCCGAGGCTGGCTTGCGTGTGTGCGTGATCGCGCCCCGGCTGCCCGCCACTCCGGCGGCGCAGCGGGCGCGGGCGCTGTATGCCGGCACCGTTATGGAAAGCGCGGCTGACGGGCTGGGC
>NZ_KE148503.1:513-824 GCF_000410615.1 Novosphingobium sp. B-7
TGCCCACTATGCGATGCCGGCTTGCGCCACGATGGGCGCGCTGCGGCTGGTGGATATTGGCGTGGGCACGGTGCCCGGCGCGGCGCATGTGCTGGCACGGCCAGTCTTGGCAGCGCCAACGGCCGATGCGCACAAGTATCGCCGGGGCTTGCTGGGCATCGTGGCCGGTGCCATGCCCGGCGCGGCGCTTCTGGCGGCGACGGCCGCGCTGCGCGGTGGGGCAGGCTATGTACAGGTCTTGGCGGGCGAAAGCGCGCTATCCGGGCCGCCGCCGGAACTGGTGGTGCGCGACACGGCCAAACAAGCGGCGC
>NZ_KE148503.1:1027-1355 GCF_000410615.1 Novosphingobium sp. B-7
TGGAGAGATGCAGGTTTTGGAACGCAATTTTGGACTTTCCGGCACGGGTGACCGGCGCGCGCGCGCCGTGGCACTGGCGCAAGCCGCCCGCGCTGTGGTGATTCTCAAGGGACCGGACAGTGTGATCGCCGCGCCCGATGGCGCTGTGACGGTGGCGCCGCGCGCGTCGTCGTGGCTGTCGGTGGCCGGCAGCGGCGATGTGCTGGCTGGCACCGTTGCCAGCCGCCTGGCCGTGCTGCGCGATCCGCATCGCGCCGCGCGGGAAGGGCTGTGGCTCCATGGCGAAGCAGCGCGCTTGGCCGGCCCGGCCTTTACCAGTGGCGATCTG
>NZ_KE148503.1:1611-1950 GCF_000410615.1 Novosphingobium sp. B-7
GATTTCGTCGGCAGCCGGGTGATCGGTGCGGCCAAGGGGCAGGAACTGGACCCCGGCACGCCCGAGCCCACCCACCTTTCGCCGCCGCGCACCCGCCGCCGCGCCACCCTGCATGCGCAGGCGATCGGCCGCCGCGTGGTGCTGGGCTTTCGCGAGGGTGGCGGCCACAAGACCATCGACATGCGCGAATGCCACGTCATTGCGCCCGAGTTGATGGCGCTGGTGGCCCCGCTGCGCACGCTGCTGGAAAGCTGGCAGGATCGTAAGCTGGCGGTAGACGTGGAACTGACGCTGGCCGACCAGGGCGTGGCCGTCGGCTTTTCCGGCCTGGTGGCCGAT
>NZ_KE148503.1:2048-2543 GCF_000410615.1 Novosphingobium sp. B-7
CGTGGGAGCCTGATCCGGCGACGATCACCCTGGGTGGCACCGCCGTTGGCCTGCCGCCGGGGGCATTCCTGCAGGCCACGGCCGATGGCGAAGCGGCGCTTGTCGCCGTCGCGCAGGGCTGGCTGGCCGGCGCCAGCACGGTGGCTGATCTCTTTGCCGGGTTGGGCACCTTTGCCTTTGCCCTGGCGGGGCCGGGCACCAAGGTGCTGGCGGTGGAAGCCGCGCGCGATGCGCATCTGGCCTGCCAGGCGGCGGCGCGCAGCCAGGGCCGCCCGGTGCACGCGCTGCACCGCGATCTGTTCCGCAATCCGCTGCGGGCCGAAGAACTGAACCGCTTCGCCGCCGTGCTCCTCGATCCACCGCGCGCCGGCGCGCGCGAGCAGGTGGGGCAAATCGCGGAATCAACCGTGGCACGGGTGGTCTATATCGGCTGCAACCCGGCCAGTTGGGCGCGTGATGCGGCAACGCTGGTGGCGGGCGGCTATCGCCCGGGAG
>NZ_KE148503.1:2553-3249 GCF_000410615.1 Novosphingobium sp. B-7
AGGGCTCAAGGCTGTGGGCCAGTTCCGCTGGTCCACCCATGTCGAACTGGCGAGCCTGTTCGTGCGCGCAGGCGCCTGATCAGGGCCGGCGCAATCCACAGCCTTTTCCGGCGATATCCAAGGATTGTGCGCAGGTTATCCACAGGCCTGCGCACAGCGTCTCAGCGTGACCGGGTGAGGACGATCAGGCGGTAATAGCCAAAGGCGCCGGTATGGGTCTGGCAAGACAGGCCCTGCCGCGCGGCGATGTCCTGGGCCAGTTTTGCCAGTTCGGTGCGCGGCGTCACATGAAAGCGCGTCAGCCACGCTTGGAGCAGGCGGCGCAGCGGGCCGGGCAGGCCGGCGGCATCGTGGAAATCGACGATGTGCAGCGATCCGCCCGGCGCCAGCAGGGTGGCGGCATGGGCCACCGTTTGTTGCCATGGCGGGATCATCGAGAGCGCAAACGAAATGACGACGCGATCGAACCGCGCCGTGCCGAGCAGCGCAGCCGGGTCAAAAGCGCTGGCATCGGCCAGTGCCAGCCGCGCGCCATCACCCAGCCGCGCCTGCGCGGCCCCCAGCATCTCGCGCGAGATATCGATGCCGAACAGGCGCATGCCGGGCCAGCGCCGCGCGATCATCGCCAGGTTGCGCCCGGTGCCGCAGCCCAATTCCAGCACGCGGGCGCCGGGCGCAGCGTCCAGCCCGCGGATC
>NZ_KE148503.1:3435-18267 GCF_000410615.1 Novosphingobium sp. B-7
CGCAGTAAAGCCGGCGCTGGCCTGCGCGTGATAGGTCCAGCGGTCAAGCAGGTCGGGCGCCACGCGGCCTGGCAGCAGCGTGGGCTGGGCCGCAGTGCGGAACAGCACGCGGGCGCCGGGCCGCGCGGTGCGGGTGATCTGCTGCCACAGCGCGTTGAGCTGGGTATCGGTCATCCAGTCCTGCGCATCGAGCAGGACATAGCGATCGCGCGAGGCATCGGGCAGCGTGGCGAGATGCTCGGTGAAATTGGCGTGAAGCACGGTCACGCGGCCGGCGCGGGCGCGCACGGCGTCCCAGTTCCCGGCCTGGAGATAGGGCGGCAGCGGCCCATCACCATCGCGGGCATAGCCGCGCGAAAAGGCCTGCCAGGCGAAATAGTTCTCTTCGATCGGAAAATCGCAGGCCAGCTTTTCCAGGCGGCGGCGCAGCACTTGCGCCATGCGCTGGTCCCCGGCCAGGGCATCGAACTGCGCCGGGGGGATGCCAAGACCAAACAGCGCGGCGGGCTGGTCGGTCAGCCAGCGCACGAAGCGCTTGTCGAACACCGGCGCCAGTTCGCGCTCGAACACGGCGCGCTGCGCCTCTTGCGTGGGGGCGGCCAGGATTTGTGCCAGGTCGATGCGATAGAGCTTGGCCAGCAGATGCGCCACGCCGATGAAATTGCCGAGCAGCCCGCGCTTGTAGATGCCCTTGGAAAAGCCGCCGATGCGGCGCCGGCCAATCAGGTCGCGTCCTTCCCAATAGCGGCGCGTCGGCTCATCGAGCATGGGCGCCAGATGCGCGCGATAGGCCGCGATGTTGGCCGGGCTATCCGCCTGGGCGAAAAAGCGGTGGAAGGCGGCATGGTCGGGAAGGCCCTGCGCCGCCGCCAGCTTGAGCTTGTTGAGCGCGATATGCGCGGTGTTGAGATCGACCGCCGTGATGCTTTCGGGATCGGCCACCAGATAGGACAGCACGTTGCACCCGCCGCTGGCGATGGCCACCACGCGGCTGTCGGGCAGGATCTGCAGGGCGTCCATGTCGACATCCGGGTCTTCCCAGATCTGCGCATAGACCAGCCCGCGAAACGCCAGGGCAAAGGCATGATCGAGCAGGCGGTGGGCAACGCCGGCGCCCTTGCGCACGACAGAGCGGGTGATCGGGTTGCCGGCGCCGGGTTGGCCCCGGTGGCGTTGGAGTTCCATGGCCAGTGTCTTTCCCATTCGTATGGATGGGGACCGGTTTAAGGCAGCGGCGTTGCGGTAATATGGCAAACCCGGCGGCATATCGGGTTTCGCCCCGGTTGCGTTGCCCGCAATAGGACTTGGGTTTGTCATGTGCTTGCCCTATGGGGCCTGCCCATGATGGGTCTGCCCTGTGCCGGGCAGGCCAAATGCCCCCTGTTTTCTCGAATTATGGAGTGACCATGGCTCAGGTTCTTGTGATTGGCGCCGGTGGCGTCGGCTCGGTCGCGGTCCACAAGATGGCGATGAATGCCGATATCTTTACCGGGATCGCGCTCGCCAGCCGCACGAAGAGCAAGTGCGACGCGATTGCCGCATCGGTGAAGGAACGCACCGGTGTTGACGTGGCCACCTATCAGATCGACGCAGACGATGTGGCCGCCACCACCGCGCTGATCAACCAGGTGAAGCCCATGCTGGTGGTCAACCTGGCACTGCCCTACCAGGATTTGACGATCATGGACGCGTGCCTGGCGGCCGGCGTGCACTATATGGACACCGCCAACTACGAACCGCGCGAAGAAGCCAAGTTCGAATATAAGTGGCAGTGGGCCTATCAGGAACGCTTCAAGGAAAAGGGCCTGATGGCCCTGCTCGGTTCGGGCTTCGATCCCGGCGTGACCTCGGTCTTCGCCGGCTGGCTCAAGAAGCACAAGCTCGACACGATTCGCACGCTCGACATTCTCGATTGCAACGGCGGCGATCATGGCCAGGCCTTTGCCACCAACTTCAACCCGGAAATCAACATCCGCGAAGTGACGGCCCCGGCGCGCCACTGGCTGAACGGCGAATGGGTGGAAACCCCGGCGCTGACCATCCGCCAGCAGTTCGATTTCGAGGCGGTCGGCCCCAAGAACATGTACCTCATGTATCATGAGGAAATCGAAAGCCTGAAGACGCACCTGCCCGAAATCGAGCGCATCCGTTTCTGGATGACGTTTGGCGACGCCTATATCACGCACCTCACCGTGCTGCAGAACGTGGGCATGACGCGGATCGATCCGGTGGTCTATGAAGGCAAGGAAATCATTCCCTTGCAGTTCCTCAAGGCCGTGCTGCCCGAACCGGCGTCGCTCGGCGCCACCACCAAGGGCAAGACCAACATCGGTGATATTGCCACCGGCACCAAGGACGGCGTTGAAAAGACGTTCTACATCTACAACATCTGCGACCATGAAGACGCCTTTGCCGAAACCGGCAACCAGGCGATCAGCTACACCACCGGCGTTCCGGCGATGATCGGCGCGGCGCTGATGGTGCAGGGCCTGTGGAAGGGCGAGGGCGTGTTCAACATCGAACAGCTCGATCCCGATCCGTTCATGGACATGCTCAACCAGCATGGCCTGCCCTGGCAGGTGAAGGAATTGGCAGGCCCACTGCAGTTCTGAGGTCTCGCAAGGCCTCGCACCACCCCCCGACCCCCTCCTCTCAAGAGGAGGGGGAGTAAGACCCAAATAGCCCCCTGCTCTTCAGAGGAGGGGGTTGGGGGTGGTGGAAGCCACCCGCACACCACAGAAAGGCCGCACCTTCATGGAAACCAGAGCCGGTGATCCGGGCGCCTTCGCCCATTTCGATCTGTCGCGCGTCGACAGCCCAGCTTTCGTCGTCGATGTGCAGGCCCTGCGGCGTAATCTGGCAACCCTGGCGGACATTCGCGATCGGGCCGGGATCAAGGTTCTGGCCGCGCTCAAGGCCTTTTCGATGTGGCAGGTGGCGCCCGTGGTGGGCGAATACCTCGACGGCGTGTGCACGTCTGGCCTGTGGGAGGCCAAGCTGGCGGCCGAGCACTACCAGGGCGAGATCGCGACCTATTGCGCGGCCTACAAGGCGGAAGACCTGGCCGAAATCTGCGCGCTTTCGGACCATGTGATTTTCAATTCGCCGTTCCAGATCGCGCGCTTTGCCCCCGTGCTGGCGCAGGCGCGCGCCGATGGCCAGGCGTTCGACGTGGGCCTGCGGATCAATCCGCTGCACCAGGAAGGTGAAGTGCCGCGCTATGACCCCTGCGCGCCGCATTCGCGCCTGGGCTTTCCGGTGGACCAGTTGCAGCCAGAGCATCTCGAGGGCGTGTCCGGCCTGCATTTCCACACGCTGTGCGAGCAGGATTTCGAGCCGCTGCGCCGCACCTGGGACGCCTTGCTGCCGCGTATCGCGCCGTTCCTGGGCCAGTTGAAGTGGTTGAACTTTGGCGGCGGCCACCATGTGACGCGCGCGGATTACCAGCGCGATGACCTGGTGGCCTTCCTGCGCGAAGTGAAGGCCCAGACTGGCTGTGAGATCTATCTCGAGCCCGGTGAGGCCGTGGCGCTCGACGCCGGCATCCTGGTGGGCACGGTGCTCGATCGGCACTGGAACGGCATGGAGATCGCCATCACCGACATTTCGGCCACGTGTCATATGCCCGACGTGATCGAGGCGCCCTATCGGCCGGCCATGCTGGGCGAGTTGCCGATCGACGAATACGAGGATGGCGCCGGCGATGCCCAGGTGCGCCTGGGCGGGCCATCGTGCCTGGCGGGGGACGTGATCGGCGACTATCGCCTGCCGGTTCCGGCCGAGCCGGGCGTGCGTTTCGCGTTCCTGGATCAGGCGCATTATTCGATGGTCAAGACCACCACGTTCAACGGTGTGCCGCTGCCCTCGATCTGGTTGTGGGACAGCGCGGCGGACACGCTCAAGCTGGTGCGTCGTTTTGCCTATGAAGATTTCCGCGACCGGCTGAGCTGACCGGAGAATATCTCTTCAAAACAGTCTGTTGCCCGCCACCGTCGAGGTGCTGCCTGCGCCCGGACGGGGCGGGGGTGCGCCAGTCCGAGGCTGGCACTGTGACAGATTTGTGAAAGGGGGATTTTTTCGCTTGAAGTTCCCCCCCTGAGCCTTATTTAGCGCTTCCTCGCTGCCCCATGGGGACTTCCAAACCGCAAGGCAGCTTTCGTTCCACGTTCCGTTTGGGGGTCCCTTGAGTTGCACATTCATCCTGATGCACGGGCTGTAGTTCGCGCCACCGCGCCTGACCAACCCGCCATTTTGAACCGCCCGCATGCAGCCGCGCGCGCAGCCCGCTTCTTTGTCGAGAAGTTTCCGGGCAAGTCGCTCTATGCTGTCAAAGCGAACCCCTCTCCTGACCTCCTGCGCATCCTCTGGGACGCCGGTGTCACGCACTATGACGTCGCCTCGATCACCGAGGTCAAGCTGGTGCGCGCCACGCTGCCTGAAGCCACGCTGTGCTTCATGCACCCGGTCAAGGCGCCGCGCGCCATTGCCGAGGCCTATCACGCCTACGGCGTGCGGACGTTCAGCCTCGATTCGCTCGATGAGCTGGAAAAGATCCGCGAAGCGACCAACGGTGCCACCGATCTCACGCTCTGCGTGCGTCTGCGTGTCTCGTCCGAGCATTCGGAACTGAGCCTCGCTTCGAAGTTCGGCGTGGACCTGGTCGATGCGCGTGAACTGCTGCAGCAGACCCGCCAGTTGGCCGATTGCCTGGGCGTGT
This sequence comes from Novosphingobium sp. B-7, assembly GCF_000410615.1. NCBI lineage: Bacteria > Pseudomonadati > Pseudomonadota > Alphaproteobacteria > Sphingomonadales > Sphingomonadaceae > Novosphingobium > Novosphingobium sp. B-7. The sequence continues at coordinate 8,153 of NZ_KE148503.1, forward strand.
GCTTCCACGTGGGCAGCCAGGCGATGAGCCCGCATGCCTATGTCCTGGCGCTGGAAAAGGCCCGTGCCGCGATCGTCGATGCTGCCGTCACGGTGGACATCATCGACGTGGGTGGGGGCTTCCCGTCGGTCTATCCGGGCATGGAGCCGCCGCCGCTCGAAGATTACTTCGCGCTGATCGACCGTACCTACGAATCGCTGCCGGTGTCCTACTCGGCCGAGCTGTGGTGCGAGCCGGGCCGTGCGCTGTGCGCGGAATACAACTCGATCATCGTGCGCGTTGAAAAGCGCCGCGAGAACGAGCTGTTCATCAACGACGGCGCCTATGGCGCGCTGTTTGATGCCGCACATGTGGGCTGGCGCTTTCCGGTGCGCCTGCTGCGCGAAGCCGACAACGATGCCGCTGGCAGCGTCGAGGCGCAGGACTTCAGCTTCTATGGCCCGACCTGCGACGACATGGACTTCATGGAAGGGCCGTTCCCGCTGCCCGGCGATGTCCGTGCCGGCGACTATATCGAGATCGGTATGCTCGGTGCCTATGGTGCGGCGATGAAGACCGCGTTCAATGGCTTTGAAGCGGTGGAAACCTACACCGTGGCGGACGAGCCGATGGCCAGCCAGTACAACGGCAGCCGTCGCCACCTGCGCACCGGCGACAACGTGGTTTCGCTGCGCTGAAAATATGAAACCGGCGGATTGCGGTCCGCCGGTTCATTTTTGTGTCATGTTGCAATCGATATAATTTGCCCACATCCCGAGTCCAATCGGGTCGCAACCCAGAAAAAAGGCCCCGTCGATCGCATCGGCGGGGCCTTTTTTGTTGTGTAGTATGGGGCGTTGCGGCCCGTGCTGCATGGCGGCCGAAACCGCCACGCAGCCGTGGTCATCAGAACTTGATGCCAGCCGTAACGCGCATGTAGCGGCCCATCACAGCGTCGTAGTAGCGGGTCGAAGTCGCGCTGCCGAGGGCATAGGGGAACGGCAGGCTGCGATTGAAGACGTTGTTGACGTTGAAGCGCAGGCTGAAACGGTCGTTGACGTTGAAGCCGAGTGCGCTGTTGAACAGCACATAGGCGCCCACGCGCGGGTATTGATACACCGTGTCGGCCGAGTTCACCGCAACCTTGGCCGGGCCATAGTAGGTAGCCTGCCACATCCAGTTGATCGACTTGGTGGCCCAGACTGCCGTTGCCGTGAAGTTGTCGGTCGGTTCGGCAACGCCGCCCACCGTCTTGGTGAAATCGCCTTCACCGATCTGGTAGTAGTGGCGGAAGGTATGCAGGTAGTTCACGTCGAACAGCAATGCACCGGCCGACGAAGGCAGGCCGAGGCGGCTGAGCGGGAGGTTCCACTTGGCCGAGGTCTGCAGGGCCCGGAACACTTCCAGACCGATGTTGTAGTTGCCTTCGGCAAAGCCATTAACCTGGCCTTCCGCGTCACGCGAGAACGTGCTGCAATACGGACTGCTGCCGCTGGCCGAGTCATAGCAGGCGTTCATGAGATCGGTCAGGCTGAGCGTTGCGATCTCGTTCTTGATCTTGATATTCACATAGTCGCTGGTGATCGTCAGGCCAGGGAGGAAGCTGGGCTGCAACACGCCGCCGATCGTCCAGCTGTTGGCCACTTCGTTGCGCAGCTTCGGATTGCCACCCGAGGTGCCCTGCGCTGTATAGTCAACCACGTTGGATGTGAAGTTGGCGGGAACGCCCGCTGCGGCGCAGTTGGCGGCGCGGTTCGTCGGGTTTGGCCCCTGATTGATGTACCGCTTGTCGCACGGGTCGTTGGCGGTGTCGAAAATCGACCCGATCGGTGCAAACAATTCCGTAATCGACGGTGCGCGGAACGAGCGGGTGTAATTGCCGCGCAGCGTCAAGTCCTTGACCGGTGCATAAGTGGCGCCGCCGGTATAGGTCCAGAAGCCGCCAGCGATGCTGTTCTTCACATAGCGGCCCGCCGCGTTGACTTCGAAGCGATATACCGCCGGCACTGCGTTGTCGGGCGAGATAAACGGCAGGCTGATTTCGCCAAAGCCTTCATTGGTGTTGTAGCTGCCCGCCACCGGATCGATCGGGATCGAGTTGCCATACTGCGACCGCGTGCCGTCGCCGTTGTCTTGGCCGTAATAGAACGCACCCGGATCGAAACGCGCGCTTTCATAGCGATGCTCGTAACCCAGCACGAACTTGGCAAAGCCGCCCGGCAGCTTGACGAGATCGCCCTTGATATCGGCGATGATGTCAGACTGTTTGTTGATCTGGCGGGTGGTCGCCTGTGCGGTGATATAATCGAGCGCGGCCTTGCTGGCGTTACCATTGCCAAAGATGTTCAGCGGCGCACAAGTGGAGCTGAACGTGGCAATCGCGGCATTGGTATAGCCCGGGCGGCAGATGATGTTGCCAGTGCCGTCGGTGGTGGCATCAAGCGCGTTGAAGAAATTCTGCGTGACGATTTCGCGCGAGGTGGTGCTAGAAATGGAACGGCCGTATGTGCCGTTGATTTCCCAGGTGAGCTTACGTTCACCTGCTTGAATATCGCCGGTCAGCCCGCCAACAAAGCGTAGAAGGTCGGAACTGGTGCGGAATTCGCCCGTCGAAAGATCGGTATTCGCGCGCGACATGTAGAAGCGGCTGGGGTTGGCGCCGTTCGCCGTCAGGCTGCTGATGATCGTGGCGCGATCCGCCGCGCTCAGGAACGGGTTATCCGTGCTTAGGATAAGGTTGCCGTTCGTGTCGCCCGCTCGGCCGAAACCACGATAGTTATAAAACGGCTGGCCAGCAGTGTTCGACGCGTAATTCCGGCTGAACCAAACTTCACCATTGAATCGGATGCTGTCGCTCACATCGTAGTGCGCGAGGACAGTGCCCTGATAACGCTCAGACGAAACGAGGAAGTTGCTGTAGTCGCCGATCGCAAAGCCGTCACCGCCAGCCTGGGAAATGAGGCTGCCAGTTTCCTGACCATTTTTGAACGGCACCAGTTGGCCGGCACGGTTGAAGACCAGTGCCTGGCCACCTGCGTTGGTGATCGCGGCAGCTGGAGCATTGCCTAGGATCGGATAGTTGTCCCGATACATCGGCATGCCGGTGTTGGTGAACACGTTATAGTGCAGGCCGCCACCGTAGAGCTGGTAGGCATACGTGGTATCGCCCAAGGCCGTCCCGAAGAACGATGCCTCGCCACCATAGGTGGTCGGACGCTGCGCGCCGGTGATGCCGTTCTGCTTGTCGTAGAAGAAGTTGGCAGTGATGTTGCCGCGGCCCTCGGCGAAATTCTTGCCGGCTAGCACCGAGAAGTTGTAGTCCTGACCGTCGCCATACTTCGACAGGCCATAGGAGCCATTGGCTTCCACGCCGTCGTAGTTCTTCTTCAACAGGATGTTGACGGTACCGGCGATCGCGTCAGAGCCATAGATCGGCGCACCGCCGACCGAGACGACTTCGATGCGGTCAACCAGGCTCGGCGCGATCTGGCCGAGGTCCACCGGGCTGCCGGCAACGGCGCCGAAGATCGAGCCGGTCGCCGGGCTGACGAAGCGCATGCCGTTGACGAGGGTGAGCGTGCGCTGCGAACCCAGGTTATAGAGGTTGGCAAAGGTCTGGCCGGCGCCGAAGCTGCCCTGGTCACCGGCGACGCTGTTGCCCGGAACGCCGAAGCCCGGCAGCTGCTGCAGCGCCTGGCCCACGTTGGTATAGCCGCGCTGCTCGATCAGGTCGCTGCCGAGCGTGGCCACGGGCTGGTCGGTGATCGGCGCGCGGGTGATGCGCGAACCAGTGACGACGATTTCGGCGTCGGACGCGTCGGCCGGTGCAGCCTGTTCCGCCGAGGCGGGGGCCGCGTCGGTGGATTGTGCGTGCGCCACGCCAGCCAGGGTCAGAGGAACAAGGAATGACGCCGTAGCTGCCAAGGCACGCATGCGGCGCTGCGAAAAAGTAGTCGCGGCCATAAAGCCCCCGTTTGTTGCAAGTGCGACCAAACTTGCGTGGGAGGTATCAAAACGCAACTGTTTTGCGCCAATTCGATCAATGGCTTGTCCGGGTGTTGCAGCCAGGTTACACCCTGGCCTTTGGGGCAATACTGCGGCATTCGTTCGCAACACACGGCATCGCTCGCGCGCTGCAACGCACGTGGTTGCACCTTGGTTCCCGCCCTTTTCCGCATGATCGATTTCGGCAATCTTTGTGACCGGATAAATCTGTTTCCGCCAAGCCACGAATTGCGGAAAGACACACCCTGAACTCGTGATGAAGGGGAAGTGTATTTGCAACGCCGGGATGACATGATCTGAAATCCACGAAATTGCTGTTTCTAACCTGTCATCAGGCATTTTGCCTGATGGTCGCGTTCGTTCTGTTGGTCTGAATATATTCGGAAACAATTCGTGCCGCACGCCATCGCGTTTGCGGCAGCGCCTATGCTTGTCTTATCAAAACGCAGGAGATTGTTGCAATGCGTCATATTCATCGCTCGCTGGGCGCTTTGTGTCTGGCGATGACTGCCCCTTGGGGCACATCGCTGGCCCATGCCGAAGCAGCGGCCCCCGCCGCAACCGCACCCACGGCCATGGCCGCGAGTGAGACTGCCACTACCAACAAGGATTGGTGGCCCAACCGCCTCGACCTGTCGCCGCTGCGCCAGAATGACGTGAAATCGAATCCCTATGGCGCCGATTTCGATTATGCTGCTGCGTTCAAGACGCTCGATCTGGCGGCAGTGAAGGCCGACATCGCCAAGGTGCTGACCACGTCTCAGCCGTGGTGGCCGGCCGACTATGGCAATTACGGCCCGTTCTTCATCCGCATGGCCTGGCACAGCGCCGGCACCTATCGCACGGTCGATGGTCGTGGCGGATCGGCCGGCGGCGAACAGCGCTTTGATCCGCAGAATTCCTGGCCAGATAACGCCAACCTCGACAAGGCGCGCCGCCTGCTCTGGCCGATCAAGCAGAAGTATGGCCGCAAGATCTCGTGGGGCGATCTCATGGTGCTGACCGGCAACGTCGCGCTGGAGCAGATGGGCTTCAAGACCCTGGGCTTTGCCGGTGGCCGCGTCGATGCGTGGGAGCCGGACATGGTGTTCTGGGGCAGCGAGAAGAAGTGGCTCGACGGGGCGAACAGCCGCATCGGCGCCAATGGCCAGCTCAAGGGCCCGCTCGCCGCGGTGCAGATGGGCCTGATCTATGTGAATCCCGAAGGGCCGGGCGGCAATCCCGATCCGATTGCGGCAGCGGCCGATATCCGCCGCGCCTTTGGCCGCATGGCGATGAACGACGAGGAAACTGTGGCGCTGATCGCCGGTGGCCACACTTTCGGCAAGGCGCACGGCGCGCACAAGCCGGAGGAATGCACCGGCCCGCAGCCGGCAGCCGCCCCGGTGGAAGACCAGGGCTTCGGCTGGAAGAACAAGTGCGGCAAGGGCAACGCCGAAGACACCGTGACCAGCGGCTTGGAAGGCGCATGGTCGGCCAATCCGATCGCGTTTACCACGCAGTATCTCGACAACCTGTTCGGGTTTGACTGGGTGCTGACGACCAGCCCGGCCGGTGCCAAGCAGTGGACGCCCAAGAACGCCAAGGACGTGCAGATCGTGCCCGATGCGCATCTGGCCGGCGTGACACACGCGCCGATGATGTTCACCACCGATATCGCGGTGAAGGAAGACCCCGGCTTCCGCGCCATCGCGCTCAAGTTCCGCAAGGACCCGCAGGCGTTTGCCGATGCCTTTGCCCGCGCCTGGTTCAAGCTGACCCACCGCGACATGGGCCCCAAGGGGCGCTACATCGGCCCTGACGTGCCAGCGCAATCGTTCCTGTGGCAGGATCCGCTGCCCAAGGCCGACTACGCCATGATCGATGCCGGTGACATCGCCAAGCTCAAGGGGCAGATTCTGGCGAGCGGGCTCGGCCAGCGCGAACTGATCCGCGCCGCCTGGGCTTCGGCCAGCACGTTCCGCAGCACCGATATGCGCGGTGGCGCCAATGGTGCGCGCATTCGCCTGAACCCCGAAAAGGCCTGGGCGGTCAACGATCCGGCCGAGCTTGACGCGGTGCTGGCCAAGCTGGCGGCAATCCAGGCCGGCTTCAACAAGACCGCACCGGGCGGCAAGAAGGTGAGCTTGGCCGATCTGATCGTGCTGGGCGGCAATGCGGCGGTGGAACAGGCCGCAGCCAAGGGCGGCGTCACGCTGGCGCTGCCGTTCACGCCAGGCCGTGTCGATGCCACCCAGGCGCAGACCGACCCGGCCAGCTTTGCCGTGCTCGAACCCGTGGCTGATCCGTTCCGCAACTATTACGATGCCCCGTCGAACTGGCAGGGCCCGGCGGAAGCCATGGTGGACAAGGCCGATATGCTGGGCCTGAGCGTGCCGGAAATGACCGTGCTGCTGGGCGGGATGCGCGCGCTCGATGCCAATACCGGCCATTCGGCCAACGGCGTGCTCACTGCCAAGCCTGGCACGTTGAGCAATGATTTCTTCGTCAACCTGCTCGACATGGGCACGGTATGGAAGAAGTCTGACAAGGCCGCGGGCCTCTATCAGGGCAGCGACCGTGCCAGCGGCAAGCCGCGCTGGACGGCGACGACGGTGGACCTGATCTTTGGCTCCAATTCCGAACTGCGCGCCGTGGCCGAGGCCTATGCCATGGACGATGCCAAGGAACAGTTCGTGCGCGATTTCGGCGCGGCCTGGACCAAGGTGATGAACGCAGATCGGTTCTGATATGGGTGGAGGTGGGGGCTGGGCCGGTGCCTGGTTTCCACCATCCCCAAACCCCATCCGCTGAAGAGGATGGGGCTTAAAGAAAAAGGCCCCCGGATTGCGGTCCGGGGGCCTTTTCCTGTGTTTGAGGATGAAAGCGTCAGGCGGCCTGGCGCTGCGACATTTCCAGTTCAAGCCGTTCCCAGATTTCCACCAGGGCTTGCGTCAGGTCGCGCATCATCGCCTCGGTGTGGGCCGGGCCAGGGGTGAAGCGCAGGCGCTCGGTTCCGCGTGGCACGGTGGGGAAATTGATCGGCTGCACATAGACGCCGTATTCCGCGAGGAGGATGTCCGACACCTTCTTGGCGCGGACCGGATCGCCGACCATCAGCGGGACGATGTGCGTAGTGCTGTCCATCACCGGCAGGCCGGCATCGCGGAACAGCTGCTTGAGCGTGGCGGCGGCGGCTTGCTGGGCGTCGCGCTCTTCGCATGACGCCTTGAGGTGGCGAACCGAGGCGAGCACGCCGGCCACGAGCACCGGCGAGAGCGAGGTGGTGAAGATGAAGCCCGGTGCATAGGAGCGGATCACGTCGATGATCCGGCTGTCGGCTGCGATATAGCCGCCCATCACGCCAAAGGCCTTGCCGAGCGTGCCCTCGATAATGTCGATGCGGTGGGCCGCGTTGTCACGGTCGGTGATGCCGCCGCCGCGCGGGCCATACATGCCCACGGCGTGGACTTCGTCGATGTAGGTGAGGGCGTTGTACTTGTCGGCCAGGTCGCAGATCGCGTGGATCGGGGCGACATCGCCGTCCATCGAATAGACGCTTTCAAACGCGATCAGCTTGGGCACGGCAGGATCGGTTTCCGCCAGAAGTTCTTCCAGATGCTCCAGATCGTTGTGACGGAACACGCGCTTTTCCGCGCCGGAGTTGCGAATGCCGGCAATCATGCTGGCATGGTTGAGCTCGTCGGAAAAGATCACGCAGCCCGGCAGCACCTTGGCCAGCGTGGACAGCGTCGCGTCGTTCGAGACATAGCCCGAGGTGAACAGCAGCGCGCCCTGCTTGCCATGGAGATCAGCCAGCTCGTTTTCGAGATCGACGTGATAGTGGGTGTTGCCGCCGATGTTGCGGGTGCCGCCAGAGCCAGCGCCGACATCGTGCAGCGCTTCTTCCATGGCGGCGATCACCTTGGGGTGCTGTCCCATGGCGAGGTAATCGTTGGAGCACCATACGGTGATCGGCTTGGGGCCGTTGTGGCCGGCAAAGCAGCGCGCGTTGGGATAGGCGCCCTTGTTGCGCAGGATATCGATGAAAACGCGATAACGACCTTCGGAGTGCAGGCGATCGATGGCAGCATCAAAAATCTGGTCGTAGTTCACTGCTTGCTGCTCCTTCGTTCCTGCAGCTGACCGGCTGGGCCCGGATTGCCTCGCGATGAAGCACTGCCAGGCGGCCGCGTCTTTGTCTTATCGCAACAAAATCCCATCCTGCGGTGAATGCACGGGTTGGATAATGCCACATCGTTGTTGTGCGCCCGCCACCTCTCTCCCAAAAGGCGTTTGTCGCGGGTTGCCAGGCGCTTCTACTCCCCGCGGTAAAGTCTTGCCAAGTGACTTTTGCGGTTTGAGTGATCGAAGCGATTGCACTTTAGGTCAATGCGGCAAAATGCCCCAGGCGGCACGGCGCAACGCTCAAGCCTTGCCCACCTGGCCAAGGCCATGTGCCGCCAGCGTGGGCGCCAGTTCGGCCACGGCATCGTCAAGGCGGGTGAACAGCGCAAGGTCGGGCACGCGGCGGGCAAATTCCTGGCCCTGGGTAAGGAACGCGATGCGCCGCGCGATGCCGTCAGAGCCGTCGATGAAGCGTACGCCAGGCCCGAATGCTTTGCCCAGCTCGGCCTCTACCAACGGGAAATGCGTGCAGGCCAGCACCACGGTATCGATCTGGGCGCCGCCCGGCTGTTCGCGCAAGGCCTGGGCTGCTGCGGCAAACACAGCGGGATCAACTGCATGGCCCCGCAATTGCGCCTCTGCTGCGGCAACAAGTTCGGGCGCCCCGTGCCGCAGCAGGCGCTTGTCGGCGGCAAATTCTGCTTCCAGCCGATCGACATAGCCCTGGCGGATGGTGGCCTGCGTGCCGAGCAGGCCGATCACGCCGGTCTGCGTCATCGCGGCGGCCGGCTTGATCGCCGGCACCGTGCCCACAATCGGCACCTCCAGCACTTCGCGCACCGAAGCCAGCGCAATGGTGGAGGCCGTGTTGCAGGCAATGCACACCAGGCGCGGACGCAGCCGCTCGGTCAGTCGGCCGAGCAGGCCCGATACCCGCGCAGCGATCTGTGCCTCGGTCTTGGTGCCATAGGGCAGGCCCGCATTATCAGCCACATAGATCACCGGCGCCTGGGGCAGCACCTGCCGCAGCTTGGCCAGCACCGACAGCCCGCCGACACCGGAATCGAACATCAGGATCGGCGCATCGGCCGGCGGCATGGCGGGATCGGAAGCGGTGGCAGCAGCGGTCATGGCCGCGCTTGTAGCGATAACGGTGGTAAAAAGGGAGGGCGTGCCACCTTTCGATTGTGCGCAACCACGGCTAAGAGCGGCGGCGTGACCCATGACCTTGCCCTTCCGGCCTGCATCCTGGCCTATCTGCTCGGCGCGATTCCCTTCGGCCTGATCCTCACCCGATTGACCGGGGCGGGTGATCTGCGCGCGATTGGGTCGGGCAATATCGGCGCCACCAACGTCTTGCGCACCGGGCGCAAGGGGCTGGCGGCCAGCACGCTGCTGCTCGATCTGCTCAAGGGCAGCGTGGCGGTGTGGCTGGCCCGCGCCTATGCCCCCGGCACCGAGGCGCTGGTCGCGCTGGCGGCGGTGATCGGGCACTGCTTCCCGCTGTGGCTGCGCTTCAAGGGCGGCAAGGGCGTGGCGACCACGATGGGCGTGGCACTGGGCCTCGGCTGGCCGATCGGGCTGGCTTATGCGGTGGTGTGGCTGGGCATGCTGGCGCTGGTGCGTATTTCCTCGGTCGGCGGCATGTCCGCCGTGGTGGTGGCGCCGCTGGCTGCGCTTGCCATCGGGCGCAGCGATTATGCGCTGGTGCTGGCCGTGATCGCCGCGCTGGTGATCTTTTTGCACCGGGCCAATATCGCCCGCCTGCTCGCTGGAACCGAGCCGAAGATCGGCGGCAAGAAGAACACCGGCGGGGACGCCGCCTGATGGCCAGCGCGGACGAAGCTGCGGCCCTGCCGCTTTCGTCCGACGAGGCGCTGGCCCGGCTGCGGCTGCTGCGCTCACCCAACGTGGGGCCGGTTTCCTATTACCAGTTGCTGCGCCGCTTTGGCAGCGCCGGCGCTGCGGTGGAGGCTTTGCCCAGCCTGGCGGCGCGGGGCGGGGCGCCCTATCGCCCGGCCGAT